>NZ_JBSGBY010000146.1:0-15233 GCF_053601505.1 Nocardia sp. NPDC004722 | reverse complement strand
TCGCCCGGCACCGGGTCACGCTCACCGACTTCGTGCCGTCCATGCTCGCGGTGTTCGCCGCGCACGCCGAGGCGGGTGAACTCGATTCGCTGCGCCCCGCAGACCCCGGGCCAGTTCCCGGCCTCGCCGACGCCGTATCAGAACCCGATCAGCGGCGTCGCCCCGCCACACGGTTCGGTCGCGCTGACACCGATGTGCCGCGGCGGCGACACCATGACCGGATGGACCCTGACCGGCGCGGCCCCCGGCACCGGAATGCCGGGCGGCGGGTCGGCCTGACGCACCTCGCATTCGATTCGCGGACCCCAGTCGAATTCGATGGAATGAATTCTCCGGGAAAAATGGAATTCAGCTGGTCCTTTACGAAATCCCTACGGCCCCAGGCCAATAATCATGTGATCGAGCAAACAGCGGAAAGGCGTAATCAGCGGTCGCCCTTTCAGAGAACGTGATCTAGATTCGGGTTCTGCGACGGTTTCAGCGTCGATCGGTCGCTTTCACGCCAACCATTCCGAATGCTTGCGAGGGTCTCGGCATGTGCAGCAATCCGAATTCATTGACGGCTCCATCGAATTCACCACGATTAGGCGTCCGGGCCTTGAGCGGGTTACCGCGCGAGGTAACCAGGCCGCCTTTCACACCCGGTCTGCTGGGCACCGGCATCGTCCATCTGGGATGCGGAGCCTTTCATCGCGCGCACCAGGCCCTGATCACCCAGCACGCGATGACCGCCACCGGCGACCGGCAGTGGGGTATCGCCGCGGTCGCCATGTCCAGCCCCGACGTGGTCGGCACGCTACGAGCACAGGACAACCTGTACACCACCCTGCTGCGAGATGAGAGCGCAGTGCGGGCGGAGGTCGTCGGTGCGATCACGGCGGCGGTGCACGCGCCGTCCGACCGGATCGGCGTGGTGCGCCGGGTCGCCGATCCCCGGGTGCGCGTCGTCACGCTCACCGTCACCACCGGCGGGTACTGCCTGTCCCCCACCACCGGTCGGCTCGACTCGGGCAGCGATCCGGTGCGACATGACCTGCGCTGCACCGCGAAACCGTGCACGGCCATCGGCATGCTGGTGGGCGGCCTGGCCGCGGTGCGACGCCGGGGCGGGACGCCGCCGGTGGTGCTCAGCTGCGACAACCTGGCGGCCAATGGACGCCAATTGCGCAGCGCCGTCCTCGATTTCGCGGCGCTGCGGGACGACCGGCTGGCGACGTGGATCGCGCGGCACGTGCAGTTCCCCTCCAGCGTCGTCGACCGCATCGTGGCCTCCGACGAGGGCGAGGACGACGCCGCGGCCCGCACCCGGCTCGGCGGCGTCGACGACCGCGCCCCGGTCTCCGCCGAACCGTTCATGACCTGGACCATCGAGGACTTCGACGGCGAGCGCCCGCGCTGGGATCTGGCCGGCGCCAACTACGTCGCCGACGTGTCCGATCATGAGCTGGCAAAACTGCGGCTGCTCAACGGAACCCACATGCTGCTCGCCTATCTGGGCGCGCTCGCCGGGCACCGGACCATCGCCGAGGCCGGGGCGGATCCGGTATTGCGTGCGCTGGCCCGGCAGTTCATGCTCCGCGAGCAGGGTCCGACCGTGCGACTGTCCGACGCCGAATTGCGCCGCACCGTCGACGATCTACTGCGCCGATTCCGCAATCCCGCGATCCGGCACGAGATGACCCGGGTGGGGCGCAACGGCTCGGACAAGATGTTGCCGAGGGTCGCCGCCGCGATGCGCGAGAATCTCGCCACCGGTCGTCCCACCCCCGGCGCGGCGCTGCTCATCGCGGCCTGGATCCGATGGTTCGACCTGTGCGGAACACCCGATGCCACCATGGAAGTCATCGACGCCCGGGCTCCGGAATTGGCGCGGTTGGCGGCCATTCCCGATCCGCACCGGCGGGCCCGGGCTTTTCTCGCGCGCACCGACATATTCGGTCCGCTGCCGCATCTGGGCCGCATTCAGCAGGAGGTCGGCGACGCCCTGAGCGAGCTGATCGAGGACAATGTCGTCGAAGTCATCGGCCGCCGGCTGCGGCCCGAATCGATTGGGCGGGTGGCATGAGTCTCGAGGAGCGCGAAAAGCCGGTTCGGGCCGTCGTTTTCGACATGGACGGCTTGCTGCTCGATTCCGAGCGGCTGGCGGTGGAATCCCTGACCTTGTCCGGGCGCGCACTCGGCTACGAGTTGCCGGAGCGGTTCTGTCACAGCCTCATCGGCATGCCCGCCGACACCTGCCGTGCCCTGGCGGTGGCCGCGTTCGGGCCGGACTTCCCGCTCGACACGTTCTTCCGCAGGCACGAGACCGTCATCGCCGACCTGGTCGACGCCGGTCGACTCACCGTCAAACCCGGCGTCGCCGACCTCCTGGACGAACTGGATCGCCGGGGCATCCCGCGCGCGATAGCCACCTCCTCGGGCCGCGACCGCACCCGCCACCACCTGCGTGCCGTCGCACTGGCCGACCGCTTCGACGCGATCGTCACCCGTCAGGACGTCCACCACGGCAAACCGCACCCCGAGCCCTACCTGACGGCGACCGCCGCCCTCCGCGCCGATCCCGAATTCACCCTCGCCTGTGAGGATTCCCCCAACGGCCTGCGCGCCGCCCACGCTGCCGGGCTGCGCTGCCTGCTGATCCCCGACCTCATCGCACCCACCCCCGAGACCACCGGTCTCGCCCATCGCGTCTACCCGAGCCTCCATCACGCCATCGACTACATCGCCGCGGCCAACACCCCGAGCGGCGAGGTCCGCGCGACATCTTCGGTCACGCCATAGGCAGGCCGTTCTCCAGATAGGCCGGAGCGCCGTCGAATCGGGCGCGCACCGCCGCGGTCACCCGGCGGGCCATCACCTCCGGAAGCCGTTGCGCTATCTGCGACTCGTCGCACCAGGCCCAGCTTCGAAGTTCCTCGCGCGGCAGGACGATCGCCTCGGTCCGGCCGGAATCGAGGACGCCGCCGTCGAAGATCAGCATCAGACCGTCGTCGGGATAGAGCCCGGGCGCGACCCAGTCGACCACCAGCAGGCGACCGAGCGGGATGGTGAGGCCCAGCTCCTCGCCGACTTCCCGCAGTACCGCCGCGCCGGGCGACTCACCCGCCTCCACGACGCCGCCGGGGACCTCCCAGTAATCCTTGTAGGTCGGCTCGACCAGCAGTACCCGGGACCGGTCGTCGAGGAACAACGCGCCCGCGCCCATGCGCTTGCGGGGCAATGAGGCTATGTATTCGGATAATTCGGATTCCATGGGAACAACACTCCTGCCGACTCCTCCTCCTGGCCGCGTTATTCGGACCTCAACGCCCGGGCACCGCAACCGGATTCAGGCAGCTGGAAGGGAGATCCTGGATCGAGCAGAGCGCCGGGGCCCGGGTGGGGAGGTAGCCGCCGGGCACGCCGCCGGTGGCGATGATGTCGTGGTAGGCGGGAACGGCGGCGGTGGGGCGACGGGACAGGGACGGGTCGGAGGTCACGTTGACGGTGTAGAGGCCGAAACGCGGTGAGTAACTGCCCCATTCGTAGTTGTCGGTGATGCTCCAGTAGTTGAAGCCGATCACGTTCATACCGTCGGCTTTGGCACGCTGGACCCAGTAGACGGTGTCACGGAGATTGTCTTCCCGGGTCATACCGTCGGTGGTGGCCGAGCCGTTGTCGGAGGGCATGCCGTTCTCGACCACGTAGAGGGGGCGGCCGGGGAACTTCTGCGCGTATCGGCGCAGGGCGTAGTAGATGCCGTCGGGTTCCAGGATGAGGCTGGAGGGCTGGTTGGTCAGCTGCGCGACCACATTCGGGGGATTGCTCAGTGATCCGCCGTAGTAATAGTCGATGCCGACGTAGTCGAGCTTGTCGGCGATGCGGTCGATGAAGGACGCGTCGGCCTGCGCTTCACCCATGGCCGCGTAGGCGACATTGCTGGTGACCATCGCGCCGGGCTGGACAGCGTGGATGTGGTCGTAGATCGCGCGGTGCGCCGCGACCATACGATCGATCATGGGTGCGACATCCAGCGCGCCGAGGTCACCGATCGTCTGCTCTTTGCTCGAATAGTTGAGCGGCTCGTTGAAGGTGACCCACAGCGGGTCGAGGTGCGCGTAGCGGTCCACCACCGCGCGGGCGTTGGTCAGCCAGTCGTCGACCATGCCGGGATTGCGCCAGCCGCCGCGGTCGACCTCCCAGCCGGGAAAGACCCAGTGGTCCAGGGTGATCATCGGCTGGATGCCGGCGGCGCGGATCCGCGCGAGCATCCCGTCATAGAAGGAGAAGTCCCATTCGCCCGGATTCGGTTGTACCCGTGCCCATTCCACACTCACCCGGTAGACACCGACGCCGAGATCGGCGGCATTGCGGATGTCCTCGTCGTAGCGATGCAGGAAATCGACCGAGTTGCGGTAGTCCTCGGCGCGGCCGGATCCGGCGTAGCGGCTCCAATTGCTGTCCGGCGCAAAGCCTTCGCTCTGGAAGCCGGAACTGGACACGCCCCAGAGGAAATTGCCGCCCACCGAGGGTAGCCCGGCATCAGCTGTGGCGCTGCCGGGAGTGGCGACCACACCCCAGGCCGCCAGAACGATGCATGCAAGCGCGAACAGTGCACGATGTCCCATCTCATCGAGATTAGCGCGCGCAGAGCGGGTTCCGCGGCGATACGACGCAGAGACGCAAATCCCATTGCGCGGTAACGTGTTCCAGAAATCAGGCTGCACCCCTCGGGATCAGGGCAGTCTCGGAGGAGGAAGATCCGCGTGACCACGCACACCGAAGTCCGCCAGTATCCGTTCGGCGAACCGGTCCGATTGGACCCGCATCCGATGGCCGCGAAATTGCTACGCGAGGAACCGATCTCCCGTATCCTGCTGCCCTTCGGCGGCGAGGCGTGGCTGGTAACCCGCTACGCCGATGTGCGCTCGGTGCTCAGTGACGCGCGTTTCAGCCGCGCCGCCACCGTCGGCCGCACGGATGTGCCGCGGGTGCGCGAAACCCCGGCCCTGCCCAACATTCCGACCAGCATGGACCCGCCGGAACTGACCCGGCTGCGCAAGCTCACCATGACCGCCTTCACCGCGCGGCGGGTGCAGGAGCTGCGGCCGCGCGCCGAGCGGATCGTCGAGGACATGCTCACCGCGATGACGGCGGCGGGCTCCCCCGCCGACCTGGTCGAGGCGCTCGCGCTGCCCGTGCCGGTCACCATCATCTGCGAAATGCTGGGCGTCCCAGCCGAACACCAGCACCGGTTCCGAGACTTCTCCGACGCGATCATGTCCACCACGGCCGTCAGCGACGAGGAACGGGTGGCCGCCTACCTCGCGGTCGCGGAGTATCTGACCGAGCAGATCGCCGAGCGCCGCGCCCACCCGAGCGACGATCTGCTGGGCGCGCTGGTGGCGGCGCGGGACAACAAGGATCGGCTCAGCGAGGACGAGCTGATCACCCTCGGCATCACGCTGCTGGTCGCCGGGCACGAGACCACGGCCAATCAGATCGCCAACTTCGTGTATGTGCTGCTCACCACCGACGGTGCGTGGACCCGGCTGCACGACGATCCGGACCTCGTCCCGGACGCCATCGAGGAACTGCTGCGCCACACCCAGCTCAGCAACGGCGGCGCGTTCGCCCGCATCGCCACCGAGGACGTCGAACTCTCCGGCGTCCGCATCCGCGCCGGTGAGACGGTCTTCGTCGACTTGCAGACGGCCAATCGGGACGAGTCCGTCTTCCCGGACCCGGAGACCCTCGACCTGGCGCGACACCACAACTCGCACTTGACCTTCGGCCACGGCTTCCATCACTGCGTGGGTGCGCAACTGGCCCGGCTGGAACTGCAGGTCACGCTCACCGCCCTGCTGCGGCGATTCCCGGACCTGCGCCTGGCCGTCCCCGCCGAGGATGTCGAGTGGAAGACCGGCATGCTGTTGCGCGGCCCGAGGGCTCTGCCGGTGGCCTGGTAGCGCAGATCACGCGGCCGGGCACGTAATTACCGACATCGTTACAGGGGGCGGCGGCGTCGATAGCCTGGGGACATGGACGCGACTCGCTGGCGCGGGTTCTCGCTGGCAGAACTCGACGAGATTCTGCACCGCAATCAACCGTTCGAGGTGATCGAGGAGGTGGCGTGCCCGCATTGCGGGCAGGCCAGCCTCCGCACCTACCTCCACGGTGCCGACCGCGGCGATACCCCGATGACCCTCACTCATTTCTGGTGCCCGGACTGCCGCCACTACAGCGGCTGGCCCGCGCCGCGGCAACGGGGATTCTGGTTCAGCGATCCGCTCGCCGAAACCTCGTGGAATCGCTTCCTGTCCCTGTCGCGCAGTGAGGACGCCTTCTTCGCGACCCTCGACGAGCTGTGGGCGAATACCGAACTGCCACAGCAGGTCCGATACCGCTGAGCCGATTATTGGCTGGGCTGCGGGATTTTCACGTCGCAGTTGTGGATTTTCGGATTCACTCCGGCGTAGTTGAGGGGTCCCGTCAGAATGGTGACCGCGATGGTTCCGGTGCTCGCGCAATTGTTCGGCTGGTTGTCGAAGTAATGCCGCTGCCCGGCGGCGACGGCACCGATGATCAGCCAGATGATCACGAGAAGCATGAATCCGCCGCCGTATTGCACGGTACTGCCGCGATATACCCGCCGGTCGTCGTAGATGCCCATTGTCCTGCCTCCAAAGGATCGGAAGTCATTGCGAGGTCCGCATATCCGGCCCATTGGTCGCGATACCCGGGACCCGCGCTCATAAACAGGACGACAGCACGGTTTACGACGCTTTCGGATCGAGCACCGGGCGCAGCGGGTCGACGGCGTCGGTGAGGGCGGTCCCGCCGGTGCTCCAGGAGGTGTCGGCGGGCTGGGTGGTGAGGACGACGACGGCATAGCGCAGCGGCTGACCCGAGCCGATCCCGACCAGGCCGGTGGTGTCGAGGGTGGTGGAGGAGTCCAGGGTCATCCAGCCCTGCTTGATCGCCCAGGTGTCGCCGGTGAGCGCGTCGGGGATGCCGAAGAACTGGTCGGTGCCGTCGGCGGCGGTCCGGTCGGCGGCGCCGAGGGCGGTCATCAGGAGGCCGCGCGCGGGCTGCGGGACGACGGTGGTGATGTAGTGGTAGACGGCCACGACATCCTGTGGGGTGGTGAGGGTTTCGCCCCATTGATCGGGATCGGCGGGCGGCTCGGTGTTCTTCAGCCCGATCAGGTCGACCATGCGGGTCACGATGTCGTTGCCGCCGTTGGCATCCCAGAAGGCGTCCGCGATGTCGTCGTCGCTGGCCGAGAGCATCTGCGAGATCTGGTCGGCGACCTCCGGATCCGGTTGCCAGCCTTGGCCGTTGAACTCGTCGAGGGCGATCAGCAGTTTCACCACCGACGCCGTGTAGAACTGCTGCCCGGTGTTGAGCCCGACCAGGGTCGCGCCGGTGGCGGTGTCGGTGACGTCGATGCCGACCTGGCTGCCCGGCGACACGGATTGGACGGCCGCCTGCATGGTCTGCGCCAGCTGGGCCGCCGCGGCCGCGCTCAGGCCCGTGGACGGCTGCGCATTCGCCGGTTTCGTGGTCACCGCGGGCGCGGGGGCCGTGACGGGCGCGGCCTCGGGCCTGTGCGCGTGGGCGATGGCCGCCGGCGCGCCCAGCACCGCCGCCCCGGTGACCACGGCCGCACCCACTCCCACCAGCAGTCGACGCAGCATCGTGGCCCCCGCGGCACGCTCTCGTATCGGACTCATATCCAATAGATCGGCCCGATGCTGCCTGTATGCCGCGAGGCGACTGTGAAATAGCTGTGAGCTGTGACTCCGGGGTTCAGTCCCGGAGCGCGGCCGTGCGCAGCCCGGTCAGGGTCCGGTTGAGAATCCGCGAGACATGCATCTGCGAGACGCCCAGCCGGTCGGCGATCTGGGCCTGGGTGCGGTTCTCGAAGAACCGCAGGACCAGCACCTGCCGCTCCCGCTCGGGCAGTTTCTCGATGTGCGGGCGCACCGCCAGATACTGCTCGACGAGCTCGTAGTTGGGTTCCTCCGCCCCGAGTGCGTCCATCAGCGGCAGTGGGGCGTTCTCGCCGCCGGCGGGCATCGACGCCTCGAGCGAGGAGCTCTGGTAGGCGTTGGCGGCCAACATGGCCTGGGTGATCTCGGCACGGTCGACGCCGAGCTCGGCGGCGATCTCGCCGGCGTTCGGCATCCGGCCCAGCCGCTGCGCCAGCGTCTCGATGGTGGCCGCGAGCCGCAGCTGAATCTCCTTGATGCGGCGCGGAACTCGCACCGCCCAGGTGTTGTCGCGGAAGTAACGCCGGACCTCGCCCATGATGGTGGGCACCGCGAAGGACAGGAATCGGGACCCGCGGCTCACGTCGAAACGGTCGATCGCGACGACCAGTCCGAGCCCGGCGACCTGCAGGAGGTCTTCGTAGGGTTCGCCGCGTCCGGCGAACTTGCGTGCGATGTGCTCGGCCAGGGGCAGACACCGGTCGATTGCCTCGGCACGCAGGTCATCCCGCCTCGGGTCGCCTCGTTCTATCGCTGTCGCAAGCTCTTTCAGCAACGGCTCGATGTCGTCGTAACTGTCACCCGTCATCGTCCTCACTCCGTAGTCGGCTCAGGTGCACCTCTACCGGGTACCCACCCGGGACGGCATCGAAAGCCCCTGCGGCAATTTCGAACGAATCTGTCAAGGCCTCCAGGAAATCCCTGCCAAAACTGTTATCTTCCAATACCCCGTCGGTCTCCAGCACCGACCCGACCCGGACCGCGATCCGGCGCTCGTCGTAGTGGAAGACGCAGATCACGCCGGCGCCGGGCACCGCCGCGAGGAATACCGCGGTGAGCACCTCGTCGAGGGCCACCCGCAGGTCGATCACCGCGTCGATGGTGAAATCCGCGGTCAGCATGATGGTTTCGGTCAGCGCGCGCAGCATCGACAGCTGCTCCAGGCGTGCCGGGACGCGCAATTCGAGCTCCCCGGACCGCGCCCGCGGCTCCGGATCGGAGCCGTCGATGTACCCGCCCACTCTTCTATCGTGCAACACCCCGGCACGAGGACGCCCGTTTCCGCTGTGTCGGTTGCTCCTCGGCGGTTTCGTCATCGGCCACACCACCGTTCGAATCCTTAGCCGCGATCATGTCCCATCGGTCGCGTACCCCACCGGATGCGGCAGTAACCTACGGCCTCAATCCTCTTGCACGCGTTCGTGGACCGTCAGCAGCAGGTGGTCGAAGCGCGGCCGCACCGCCGCCGCGACATCGGCGAGACCGCGCAGCTCCTGCACCAATTGCGCCGCCAGCAGCCGCAACTTCGTGTTCGTCTCCTGTGAGCGCCAGGTCAGCAGCCGGAACGCCTGCTCGGCGTCGATGCCGTAGATGACGATCAACGCGCCCTTGGCCTGTTCGATGGCCGCCCGCGCGGCGTACAGCTCGGGCAGCGTCTCGTCGAGGGCCTCCTGCCGCTGCTGTTCCAGGGCGCTGGTGACGTCGATGTAGTAGCCGGAGGTCCCGATGACCAGGTGGTCGTCGTCGTGCATGGTGTCACCGACCACGATGACATCGTGGATCGCGCCGGCGGTGTCCACGATCCGGTGCCGGCTCGAGAACGGTTCGCCGTTCCGCACCGACCGCGCGAGGATGGTGGCGACCTGTTCGCGATCGTCGGGATGCTTGTGCGCCAGCAGCAGTTCGGTGGTGGGGCGCACGGCGCCGGGGCGGTGCCCATGCATCTGGGCCACCTCGTCCGACCATTCCCAGCTCTGATCGGCGAACCAGAAGCGAAAACTGCCCACCCGCATCGGATTTCCCGCACCGAGCACCTGTTCGAAGGCCCGAGAGTCGTCGGAGAAGGCGTCCGCACCCGTTGTCACGAACAGAGTATCCACCGCTGGGACGCCTCACGACCAGCGCGCCGCCACGGTCTGCCGGGTGCCCGCGTCCACGCCGGTGACCTCCAGCGTGCGGGCCACTCGGCGATCCTGGGTCAGCACGTGCGTCGAGATCCCTTCGACGGTGGCCGTATCGATCGCCTCCGCCAGCACGACCGCGTTGCGCAGGCTCAGAAACCGGGTCCGGCGCAGATCGACGACCACCGCCGGCACCGTGCCGGAGAAGGCGAAAGCCAGTGCCCGGCGGAAGGTTTCGAGCCCGGTCACGTCCAGCTCGCCGGCCACCCGCACGACCACGCAATCCAGCGTTCCGATGTCTTGGGTAGCGCTCAGGTCTCGCACCGGATCCGGTGCGGCAGCGGGGACTTCGACGGCAGGGACTTCATCGACGAGACGGCTGGGAGAAATGGAAATGGTTGGCACAACTGACCTCCCGAATTCAGGGCGGCTGCGTTCTCAACCTGTTGTCCAGTCTGGCACGGCCGGGTGACAACGGCCACCCCTCGCGGGCCCACCCGCCTGTTTCAGGACGGCTCCGCCGGGAACTGCCGCAATATCACTACCGCCCATCACGGAGGAGTTCTCATGATCATCCTGGGCCTGATCCTGCTCTTGTGCGGGATCATCTTCGGCATTCCGATCCTGACCACCATCGGCGTCATCCTGCTGATCGTCGGGGCGGTGCTCTGGCTGCTCGGCGCGGCCGGACGCCCGATCGGTGGCCGTTCGCACTATTACTGATCCGGTTGTCCCGGAAGGGAGTTCGGAGGCCGAAAGCCGGGCCGGGTGGAAAGTCCACCCGGCCCGGCGCTTCGTCGACTGTTGTTCGCCGCGAACGAAATCAACCGTCCGCGGATGTATCCGGCTCCGCGGGTTTCCAGTCCGGTACCTCGCCCGGCCCGAACATGACGGTCTCCCACCATTCCCGCAGGGGACTCGGTTCCGGCCATACCGCCGCCGCCCGGGCATCGACCTGTCGATGCCGGTGACGCCGGTGGGTGCCGCGACCTCTGACCGTTTCCTTCATCAGGCGTCACCGCTTTGCCGACGCCACTCCCGAACGGCGTCCCGAATATGGTCGAAGATCGCCAGCGGCGGACCGGACAGCAGGTTGGCCGTCGCGGATTCGCCGATACCGGGATGCGGGCGAAGGGGGGCGAGGGCCTCGGCGAAGCGGACCACGCCGGCGAGGCGGATCCGTTCCGGGGCGGACGCGTGCGTGAGCAGCCGCCCGAATTCCTCCTTCTCCTCCATTTCCGCGTGCTCGACCACCCGCTCGGCGAAGGCGCGGAAGGTGGTGTCGAATTCGGCGTGGTGCACGCCGAATTCGGCGAGCTGGGCCAGCACGTGCTTGGCCTCGTTCTCCTCCCGCAGCCGCTCGTCGACGATCTCCGGCGCCACGCCGAAGTGGCGTGCCGCCGGATGCACGACCTCCTCCTCCGCGCTCTCGTGCACGGCGAGCAGTCGCACCAGGTCTTCGAAACAGCGTTGTTTGCCGGAGCCGTCGGCGGTGCGCACCGCCTCCAGCGCGTTCTTGATCTGGCCGTGCTGCGCGAGCAGCAGGTCGATCACATCGGTGCCGGTGTGGGCATCCATCGGCAAACGCCCCTCATCGATTCTGCTGAGCGCGCTGGCGTTGCCGCTCGGCCTCGGCCACGGCCCGGTCCTTGGCGGCCTGCGCCTCCTTCTTCGCGGCATCCCGCTGCGCCTCGGCCTTGTCCTGCTGGGCGCGGCCCTCCTCGCGCAGGTTGTCATTGCCGAGGATCGCGCCCGCGGCCTCCTTGGCCTTGCCCTTGACGCCTTCGACCAGACCTTCGGCGCCTTCGCGGGGACCACTCTTCTCGTGCTCGGACATGGGATATACCTCCCGTATTCGATGTGCAGGGACATCCCGGCACTACCCGTGGGTCCGGGCCCGAAACAGGCTGTGGCGGCAATGTTCCGGTCCGTGGGCGATCTCCGTGGTGGGATCCGTGGTCGGCACGGATGTTGGATCGCCGCAGCGTATCTAGCGTTATGGGCATGGAAATCAGCACTGACATCACCACCGCCCTCACCGTCCACCTCGAGGTCGCCGATCCGGACGCGGCCGCGGCCACCTACGCCGCGGCCTTCGGATTGGGCGACCGGCTGCGCTTCCGGGCCGGGCAGGAGCCGAGCACCGGATTCCGCGGCTTCCTGCTCGCCCTGGTGGTTTCGCAGCCCAGCACCGTCGACAGTCTCATCGGCACCGCGGTCGAGGCCGGGTTCACGATTCTCAAGGCCGCCAAGAAGACCCTGTGGGGCTACGGCGGCATCATCCAGGCCCCGGAGGGCACGATCTGGAAGATCAGCACCTCGCAGAAGAAGGACACCGGTCCGTTCACCCGGGACGTCGACGACGTGGTGCTGCTGCTCGGGGTAGCGGATGTGAAGGCCGCCAAGCAGTTCTACGTCGAGCGCGGGCTGACCGTGGCCAAGAGCTTCGGCGGCAAGTACGCCGAATTCGCCACCCCCGGCTCCCCCATCACCCTGGCCATGTACCCCCGTAAGGCGGCCGCCAAGGAGGCCGGTGTCTCCCCCGAAGGCTCGGGCTCACATCGCGTGATCGTCGGCGGCACCGTCGGCACCTTCACCGACCCGGACGGATTCATCTGGGAGACAACGGGTCTGTGAGAATCACACCGGCGTTCCTAGGCGCCGGAGTCGCGAACCCACTTGGGCAGCGCCGCGATTCGATCGCGGTGGCGCAGTTGGAGTTCGCGGCTCCGGGCGAGGAAGTCGGTGATGGTCGCCAGTTCGGCCGCCGAGTACGCCGCCATCTCGGCGGTGCCCTCCTCGGCGATCGGCCCGTAGATCTCCCACGTCTTGGTCAGGGCGGCGGGGGTGATCCGGACCAGCACCTTGCGGCGGTCGCCGGGTTCCGGCGCGCGGGTGACGTGGCCGAGTTTGGTCAGCCGGTCGAGCATGGTGGTGACGCTGCCGCTGGTCAAACCCAGTTCGGCCGCGAGCGCACCGGGTGTGGACTCGCCACCGGCCAGCACTTCCAGGCAGCGCAGATCGGTGCGGTTGACGCCGAGCACGGTCGCGGCGGCCTGGTCCACATCGTCGACCGCGGCTTGTAGCCCCTGAGACTCCCGGCCGACGCGCGCCCGCAATTCGGCCACATCTTCTCTCGCCATTCGAACCTCTTGGTCGCCGAACTACCCATGTCTTGATAATCAAGATACAGCACAGCCAAGAGAGATTTCGGGGGGCCAGCCGGTGGCCTCCTCCCCGGATCAGGGTGTGTCCATGGCCGTCCGGTGAGACGGCTGACCAGCCGGTCCGGCAGGGGTGCGGACTATCGTGCGCCAGTGGTGTTCCGCCGCGCGCAGCACATCATCGCCCAGGGCCTCGAGGAAGCGGCCGGACATCTCGAGGCGCTCGGCGGCGACGGAGCCGGGGCCGAGCAGGGTCGCCCCGCGGCGGACGGTCGCGGCCAGCCGCCGGTTCGCGGTGAAACCGATGAGCGCCGAACGATATCCGGCCTCCTCGTCGAGGGCGTACCGGTGACGCCGCGACCCGGCGTCGCGGGTGCGCACCACCAGACCCTGCTGCATCAGCGCGTGCACGGCGTGGGAGATGGTGGCGGGACTGACGCGCAGGCGGGCCGCGAGTTCCGGGGCGGTGGCACTGGCCGATTCGACGGTGAACAGATAGGCGAGCACGCCGGCGGCGGTGCGGGGCATGCCGTTGTCGATGAGCACGGTCGTGAGCTCGGCGACGAATTCCGTGGGAACACCGGGATTCTCGCGCGTTTCGTTCGCGTGGGTGCCGGGTGGACGGGGTGTGCGGCGCGCCCGGTGCGCGGTGGCCAACTGGGCGAGGTCCGCGCGATAGCGGCCCGGGCCGCCGTTGCGGGCGACCTCCCGGGTGATCGTCGAGGTGGGACGGCCCAGCCTCCGGGCGATCTCGGCATGGTCGAGTCCACGCGCCAGCCCCGCGCCGATCGACTCCCGATCGGCTCTGCTCAATCTGCTGCCCGGCATCGATCCCTCCGCATGGTCCTTGTGCGCCAGTATGCGGACGGGGTGAAGCCCGATGCAACGCAGCGCCTCTCACGAGCATTGACCGGCAAGGTCATTGCAATCGTCGTTTCCCACCCTGAACAGCGTGGATACCGTAGCTACCGACCGTGATTCCGTTGACCGGCCATCAGTGTGAACCTAACGTCGGGCCCATGCGAGCCAGAGGAATCGTCTATGACACCGGATTCACCCCGGGCGGGCGCAGCACGCGTCCCGACTTCGATCCGGAGGCCGTGCGACGCGAAATACGCATCATCGCCGAGGATCTGCACTGCGACGCCGTCCGGATCACCGGCGGCGACCCCGAACGCCTGACCATCGCGGCCCGCCACGCCGTCGACGCCGGGCTCGAGGTGTGGTTCTCCCCCTTCCCCAGCGAACTGTCCCCGGACGAACTGCTCCCCTACTTCGACGAGTGCGCGCATCGGGCCGCCGAGGTCGGGGCGCAGGTCTTCGTCACCGGTTGTGAACTCAGCCTTTTCGGGCCCGGCTTCCTGTCCGGTGCGGACAGCTTCGCCCGGATCGCCACGCTCAGTACCGGTTTCGCCACCGCCACGGCCGAACTCGAGACTGCCACCGCGGCGCTGAACGAGCTGCTGGCCCGGATCGTGGGGCGCGTGCGGGAACGGTTCGGCGGCAAGGTCACCTACGCGTCGGGTGTGTGGGAGTCGATCGACTGGACGCCGTTCGACATCATCGGCGTCGACGCGTACGGCGATCCCGCGGACCCCGCCTACCGGGCCGGGGTGCGCGAACTGCTGCGGCTGGGCAAGCCGCTCGCGGCGACCGAGGTCGGCTGCTGCACCTATCGGGGCGCGGCCGCGCGCGGCGGAATCGGCTGGGACATCCTCGATTACGAGTCGGAGCCGCCCCACATCAAAGGCGACTACCTCCGCGACGAGGACGAGCCGGTGCGCTACATGCGCGAGCTGTTCGAGCTGTTCGAGCAGGAGTCGGTGGACACCGGGTTCTGGTTCACCTTCGCCGGATACACGCTGCCGCACCGGTCCGATCCGCGCGAGGACCTCGACCTCGCCTCCTACGGGGTCTGCGCGCTACTGCCCGACGGCTCCCTGACACCGAAGCGCGCGTTCCACGCGCTGGCCGACATCTGCCGGGGCGCGAAGTCCGAGGCCGCGAAGTCCGAGGTCGCCGGTTATCGATGACCACCCGCGTACGATGCCCGGCCGGGTACTGCCTTGGGACGCAGGCGATTTCAGCCCGCCAGGGTCTCCGGCGGCGCGGCCAGCGCGGGGTAGCGGCGGTGCAGGCGGTCGAGCTGGTGCTGTACCGCGCGCAGGTCGGCGCGCTTGCGGGCCTGGGCGTCG
>NZ_JBSGBY010000145.1:0-15239 GCF_053601505.1 Nocardia sp. NPDC004722 | reverse complement strand
TTGCGGTGTGGGTTGGGGGTCGGTGGGGCGCTGGGGGCGGCGCCAGAGGACCATGAGGGTGGCGGTGATGCCAACGGCGGCAAGGGTTCCCAGGTACCAGCGCCATAGGTCGCCGTTGCGGGGTGGGTGGGATCGAGCTGGGGTGTGGCGGGTTCTGGTGTCGGACAGGGCTACCGCTGGTCCCAGAATCAGGCCGAGGGTGCCAGCGGTGATGTGCAGGGTCAGGAGGGCTGTGTATGCGGGCATGGCCCACCTCCGGGGTGAGCGGGCGGCCGGGGCAGGCCGCCGGGCTCAGTGGGTGCGGGTGCGGTTCCAGGCGGTGGATTCCCAGCCCATGACGACGCGGAAGGCGAGGACTGCGCCCCAGGGGGCGATGACCCAGATGGGCCAGGGGTAGGTGAATTCGCCTGCGGCTACGGAGATCGCGGCCCAGATGAAGAGGCACAGGAGGCTGGTGCCGAGCCAGGCGGAACCCTCGATTTGTTGCCAGATGGGGAAGCGGGTGCGCGAGGAGGACTGCGCTGCAACGGGTTTGGAGAGTTTGGGGAGGTCAGCTAGGACCAGGGGGAGGTCTTCTCGGGTGGTGGTGGCGTAGACCTGGGCCAGGCGGTCGTTGTATTCGGCGAGGTCGAGGCGGCCGTCGGTGAGGTGGCGGCCGAGTTGGTCGGCGATGTGGGCGCGTTCGGCGTCGGAGGCGCGGGTGCCGGTGGTGATGTCCATGTCGATGCCTAACGGAGGATGATGGGCAGATATTCCATTGTGGAATGTAGTACCAGACTAAACCTCCATAGTGGAATGTCAAGGACATTCAAGTGAAGGCGGGTGCCAGCACATTTGCCAGCAGGGGGATGTGGTGCGATCGTTAGTCGACGTTCTCGGACAAGGAGTCATCGTGGACCTCGACTGGTCGCCTGCCGATCTGGCGTTTCGTGATGAAGTGCGCAGCTTCCTCGACGAAAAGTTAACCGACGATCTTCGCCGGGCGGGCCGCCTCGCGACCAGCGTCTATCCCGATCACGAAGCCAGCATGGAGTGGCAGCACATCCTGCACGAGCGCGGCTGGGCCGCCCCGGCCTGGCCGGTGAAGTACGGCGGCTGCGACTGGACCCTGACCCAGCACTACATTTTCGGCCGCGAGTGCACGCTGGCGGGCGCACCGAACCTGTCCCCCATGGGCATTCGCATGGTCTCGCACGCCATCATGGCCTTCGGCACCCCGGAGCAGAAGGACTTCTACCTGCCGCGCATCCTCACCGGCGAAGTCTTCTTCTGCCAGGGCTATTCGGAGCCGGAGGCGGGTTCGGACCTGGCGTCGCTGTCCATGGCCGCGGTCGGCGACGGCGATGACCTGATCGTCACCGGCTCCAAGATCTGGACCACCCACGCCACCGAGGCCAACTGGATCTTCGCGCTGGTGCGCACCTCCAGGCAGGCCAAGAAGCAGCAGGGCATCACCTTCCTGCTCATCGATATGCGCACGCCGGGCATCGAGATCCGGCCGCTGGTCATGACTTCCGGCGAGCAGGTGCAGAACCAGGTGTTCTTCGACCAGGTCCGGGTGCCGCGCGCGAACGTGCTGGGCGCCGTCGACGACGGCTGGACCGTGGCGAAGTTCCTGCTCAACTTCGAGCGCGGGGGTGGCGCGGCCTCCCCCATGCTCCAGGTGATGGCCGAGGAGCTGGCGCAGGCGGCGCAGGATCAGGTCGGCCCGAACGGCGGTGCGCTGATCGACGATCCGGCCTTCGCCGCCAAGCTGGCCGACGCCCGGCTGCGCGCGGATGTGCTGGAGATCCTCGAATACCGCACGCTCGCACTGGTTTCCAGCGGCAAGGACCCGGGTCCGGCCGCCTCCACCATCAAGATCCTGGGCACCGAGCTCAGCCAGGTGCTCACCGAACTCGCCCTGGAGGCCGCCGGTCCGCGCGGTCGCGCCTACCAGCCGCACGCCACCATGCCGGGCGGTCCGATCGCCGACTTCACCCCGCCCGCGGACGGTTTCGTCACCGGCGCGGAGTGGCAGGCGGTCGCCGGGCTGCGGTACTTCAACGACCGCGCCGGTTCGATCTACGCCGGTAGCAACGAGATTCAGCGCAATATCATCGCCAAAGCCACCCTGGGACTGTGACATGGACTTCTCTTTCACCGCCGAGCAGGAACTGCTGCGCGACACCGTCACCGAATTCCTTTCGGCGCGTTACCCGCTGGAGGCCAGCCGGGCCGCGGCCCGCAGCGGTGCCGGCTGGCAGCCGGAGATCTGGCGCGGCCTGGCCGAGGAGGTCGGCATTCTCGGGGCCAGCCTGCCGGAGTCGGTGGGCGGCATCGGGGGCGGACCGGTCGAGACCATGATCATCGCCGAGGCGCTGGGGGCGGCGCTGGTGGTGGAACCGTACGTGGACACCGTGGTGGTGGGCGGCGGCCTGCTGCGGCGCGCGGCAGGCAAGCGGGCCGAGGATCTGCTGTCGGGCATCGCCGCCGGTGAGGTGATCACCGGATTCGCCGCGCTGGAACCGCAGTCGGGCTACGACTACACCGCGGTCGCGACCACCGCGGTCCGCGATGGTGACGACTGGCTGCTGACCGGTGAGAAGACGGTGGTCACCGCCGCCCCGCTGGCCACGCACCTGCTGGTGACCGCGGCCCTGGACGGCGAGATCGCCCTGTTCGTGGTCGATTTCGACGCCGCCAACCCGCCCGCCGGGCTCACCGCGCGCCCGTACCGCACCCTCGACGAGCGCCAGGCCGCCGACCTGAGCTTCTCCGATCTGCGGGTCCCCGCGGACGCGCTAGTGCTGGCGCAGGCGGGCGCGGCCATCGCCGCCACCCTCGACGAGGCCATCGCGGCGGTCTGCGCCGAAACCGTCGGGGCGCTGCGCAAGGTGCTCGCCGACACCGTCGCCTACACCAAGCAGCGCCAGCAATTCGGCGTCCCGATCGCGAGCTTCCAGGCGCCACAACATCGCATGGTGGACATGCTGCTGGAGCTCGAACAGGCGGTGGCCGCAACCTATCTGGTGACGCTCAAGCTCGACGCCCCGGCTCCGGAGCGAGCCCGCGCGGCCTCGGCCGCCAAGGCCACCATCGGCCGCGCCGCCCGCCGCATCGGCCAAGAGTCGGTGCAGTTGCACGGCGCGATGGGCATGACCGAGGAACTGGCCATCGGCCATTTCTTCAAGCGCCTCACCGCCGTCCAGTACGAGTTCGGCACCACCGATCAGCACATCGCCCGCTACGCCGCACTCACCCGCCCCTAGGCGGACAGGCGGCGGGACGGACCCGTGCGCGCCGGGTCAGGGGTGGCCGGCGCGCACGGGTATCCGTCGAGCATCGGCGACGCGCGGTCGGCGCGCGGCGCCGGCCGCCCGGGCCGAACTACGCACGGCGAGCACGATTACCAGCGCCAACGCGGGTCCGGTGACGAAGAACAACACAGCCAGCGCGATGACCAGAACAGTTCCCACGTGCGGATTATTGTCCCCCGTGCCACATTTCGCACAATTACGGCAAACCACTTACTTTCGGGCGTAAAAACCCGCCCAGCTCCACCTGTGACACGGCACAGCCCACCCGGCGCGCTGCTGTGACCGGGCTCATAGCCGCGTACCCGTCACGTTCGGGAAAGCTGTCTCGTCCAAGGGGTGCATTCGAACCCGAGGAAAGGACGACATCGTGTCGCGAATGAACCTGAGCGAGGCCGCCCCCGAGGTCTACAAGGCCTGGCTGGCCGCCGAGGCCGCCATCCGCCGCGGCCCCCTCGACGCCACCGTGCGGGAACTGGTGAAGATCCGGGTGTCGCAGCTCAACGGCTGCCTGTTCTGCATCGACATGCACTCCACCGAGGCCCGCAAGGAGGGCGAGACCGAACGCCGCCTGTGGCACCTCAACGCCTGGCGGGAGTCGGCGCTGTTCACCGAGACCGAGCGTGCTGCGCTGGAATACGCCGAGGCGGCAACGCATCTCGGCCCGCACGGGGTGAGCGACGAGATCTGGGCCGATGTCGAGAAGCACTTCGACGAGGGTCAGCGGGCCGGTCTGGTGGCGGTGACCGCGCAGATCAACCTGTGGAACCGGATCGGCGTCCCGATGCGGCTGGAGCCGCTCGAGCCGTAGCCGGGACCGGTCGAGCGGGAATGCCGTTGACAGGCCGCATGGACTGTGGCTGATTGACGGTATGGGTAACGGGGCCACGACCGGACGAGTACGGATCGCCGCGATCGGCGATCTGCACATGCGGGAGAGCATGCGCGGGCACTTCCGGCCCGCGCTGCTCGGCCTCGCCGCGCACGCCGACGTCCTGCTGCTGGCAGGCGATCTCACCAATGGCGGCACCCTGCGCGACACCGACGTCCTGTGCGCGGAGATCGCCGATCTCCCCGTCCCGGTGGTCGCGGTCCTCGGCAATCACGACCACGACCGCCGTCTCGGCTACCGAATCGCGGTCCAGCTCAACGATATCGGCGTGCACATCCTCGAGGGCACCACGATCACATTGCCCCTCAACGGCATTCGAGTCGGAATCGCCGGCGTGATGGGCGGCAGCGGCGGATTCCCCGACTACCCTGGCAATCCCGCCGAGGGCAGCGTCGAACACCGCCAGCGCTTCCGCCGCGGCCCCGCCGACGCCCTCCGCCTGCGCGCCGCCCTGCAATCCCTCGACTGCGACCTCCGCATCGCCCTCATGCACTTCTCCCCGGTCGTCGACACCCTGGTCGGCGAGAACCCGAAGATCTACCCCGGCCTGGGCTGCCACGACCTCGCCGAGGCGGTCGACGCCGGTGGCGCCGCGCTGGCCATCCACGGACACGCCCACGGCGGCAGCGAATTCGGCCGCACCCCCGCCGGCACCGAGGTCCGCAACGTCTCCTACGCGGTCATCCGCAGCCCGTATCGCGTGTACGACCTGACACACCCGGGCGACACGTAAACCGCTTCTCGGTACGCTTTTACGGAATCTGTACTGCTGGCGTGCCGGGAAGTCTGGTCGGCCGGTCCGAAATCCTCGGGCCGTACGGTCCGACCTGGGAGTTTCGATGCGAGGCCAGTATTCGATCTTGACGTATTCTCCTCACGTGGACGCTCGGCTATTCGTCGTATCCTGCACATATGCATGCCGCTCAGATGGCCGAGGAATATCCGGTGATCGATTTGGACTCCGACGCGATCGATGCGGCGAAGTTGCTGGCCGAGCATCGGCTGCCGGGGATTCTGGTGATCGATGCGAACGGGAAGCCGCATTCGGTGTTGCCCGCCTCGCAGGTGGTGTTGTTCATCGTGCCGAAGTACGTGCAGGACGATCCGTCGCTGGCGGGGGTGCTCAACGATTCCATGTGCATGCAGGTGGTGAAGCGGTTGCGGGGCAAGAAGGTTCGGGATGTGATTCCGGAGCGGCTCACCAAGATTCCGGCGGCCAAGCACGACGACAATATCGTCGAGGTGGCCGCGCTGATGTCGAAGTACAAGTCGCCGTTGGTGGCGGTGCAGGACGGGGATCGGCTGATCGGCGTGATCACGTCCTCGCGGTTGTTGGAAGTGGCGCTCGCGAACTGAGCCCGCCGGGGCGGTCGCTATGACCGTCGCCATCGCCATCGCGGTCTTCACTATCGCCTACATCCTCATCGCGTCCGAGCGCGTGCACAAAACCATTGCGGCGCTGGCCGGTGCGGGTACGGTCATCGCGGTCGGGATCATGGACTCCGACGACGTCTTCTACTCCCACGAGACCGGCATCGACTGGAATGTCATCTACCTGCTGCTCGGGATGATGATCATCGTCGGCGTGCTGCGCCAGACCGGCATCTTCGAATACGTCGCCATCTGGGCGGCCAAGCGCGCCAAGGGTTCCGCACTGCGGGTGATGATCCTGCTGGTGCTCATCACCGCGACCGCGTCGGGCTTCCTCGACAATGTCACCACCGTGCTGCTCATCGCGCCGGTGACCATGCTGGTGTGCGAGCGCCTGGAGGTGTCGCCGATCCCGTTCCTGATCGCGGAGGTGCTGGCGTCGAATATCGGCGGCGCGGCCACCCTGATCGGCGACCCGCCCAACATCATCATCGGCAGCAAGGCGGGCCTGTCGTTCAACGACTTCTTCCTGAACCTGACCCCGATCGTGCTGATCGAACTGGCCGTGTTCACGCTGCTGCTGCCGCGGCTGTTCCGGGGCTCCTTCGACGTCGATCCCGAGCGCGCCGCCGACATCATGCAGTTGAACGAGCGTGAGGCGATTCGCGATCCGCGCCTGCTGATCAAGTGCGGAATTGTGCTGGCGGGAGTTTTCGCGGGATTCTTCGGCCACCCGATCTTCCATCTCGAACCGTCATTGGTGGCGTTGCTCGGCGCGGGCGTGCTGGTGTTGATTTCCGGTCTGCCGCAACGCGATTACCTGTCGGCGGTGGAATGGGAGACGCTGCTGTTCTTCGCCGGTCTGTTCGTGATGATCGGGGCGCTGGTGAAAACCGGTGTGATCGCCCGATTGGCGAAATCCGCGACCGAACTCACCGGCGGAAACGCACTGCTGGCAACCATGCTGATACTCGTGGTCTCGGCGGTGCTGTCGGGTGTCATCGACAACATCCCGTACGTGGCGACCATGAGCCCACTGGTGGCGGAACTGGTGGAGCACGTCGACCATCCGGCACAGGCGGACGCCCTGTGGTGGGCGCTGGCATTGGGCGCGGATTTCGGTGGCAACCTCACAGCAGTCGGGGCCAGCGCGAACGTGGTGATGCTCGGGATCGCCAAGCGCTCGGACCATCCGATCTCGTTCTGGGAATTCACCAGGAAGGGCATCGTGGTGACCGCGGTCACCATTGTCGTGGCCGCGCCGTACCTGTGGCTGCGCTATTTCGTATTCGCCTGACCAGCGACAAACGCCTCATTACGGACAACTTCTGTGTGGCGATTGTGATTTTCCAGCAACCCTGACCGACAATGGCAGCCGCCATGTCCATATCCAGCACCGATCATCCGACAGCGCCGGACAGCGACCACCAGGACGCCCCGGCCACCCCCGCCGCTCCCGGTTCCTACCGGCTGGATCTGGACGGACTGCGCGGCGTGGCTATCGCGCTGGTGGTCGCCTTCCACATCTGGGCCGGACGGGTCTCCGGCGGTGTGGACGTCTTCCTGGTGCTGTCGGGATTCTTCTTCACCGGCATGCTCATCCGCCGCGCCGACGGCGGTGCGGTGGGCGTGCTGACCACCGTGCGGCGCACGCTGCGGCGACTGCTGCCCGCCATGGTGGTGGTGCTGGGCGCGGTGGTGGTCGCCACCGTCACCCTACTGCCGCACACCCGCTGGTCGGATATCGCGGGTCAGACGGTGGCTTCGCTGTTCTACTACCAGAACTGGTATCTGGCGACGTCCTGGTCGGACTATCTGGCCGCCGACCCGTCGGTGAGCCCGCTGCAGCATCTGTGGTCGATGTCGGTGCAGGGGCAGATGTATCTGGTCATGCTGGTCGCGGTCGCGCTGGTGGCGTGGGTGCTGCGCCGGGCGGTCGCGGCGGGAGCCTGGAAACAGGCTGTGCGGCATCCGTTGCTGCGTCGCGCCGGGCAGGGCGGCGTCCTGCGGCTGACCCTGGCCGTGGTCTTCGGCGTCGCCGCGGTCGTCTCGTTCTGCTATGCCACCGAAGGGGTTTCGACCCAGCAGGGCTGGAACTACTACGACACCTTCGCCCGTGCCTGGGAACCGCTGACCGGCGCGCTGCTGGCCATCGCCGCGCCGCTGATCCGGCTGCCCCGGCCGACGCGAGAGGTGTTCGCGTGGGCGGGAATCGCGGCCATCGCGTGCTGCGGGTGGATCGTCAACGGCGTGCTGGTGTTCCCCGGCCCGGCCGCGCTGATTCCGGTACTCGCCACCGTCGCACTGATTCTCGCGGGCGCGGGCCGTGATACCGCCGAGCAGCCGCTGGTCAATCGTGTGCTGGCCACCGGCCCGATCGTGCAGTTGGGCGGTTTCGCCTACGCGCTGTACCTGTGGCACTGGCCGCTGCTCATCTTCTATCTGGGGCAACGGCATCAGCGCGGGGCGGGCGCGCTCGACGGGCTGATCATCATCCTGGTCTCGCTGGCGCTGGCCTACCTGACCCATCATCTGGTGGAGGAGCCGCTGCGGTTGCGCTCCAAGCCGTCGGCCACCCCGGCGCGCGGGCGACTGCTCGCGGGCGTGGCGGTTTCCACGGTCGGTGTGCTGCTGCTCGCCTCGACGCTGACCTGGCAGTGGAGCATGGGCGCGAAGGCGCACGCGGTCGGCGAGCTGGATCCCGCCAAATATCCTGGCGCGGCGGCCCTCACCGATCACGCGCTGGTGCCACGCGCGCCCATGCGGCCCACCACCGAGGAAGCCCCCGCCGATATCGCCTACCCGACCCGCGACGGCTGCATCTCCGACTTCGACACCCGCTCGGTCACCACCTGCACCTACGGTGACCGCGACGCGCACCGCACCATCGCCGTGGTCGGCAATTCCCATGCCGAGCACTGGATTCCGGCGTTGCAGATCCTCGGCGAGCAGTACCGCTTCCGGGTCGTGGTCTACCTCAAGATGGGCTGTCCGCTCACCGTCGCCGAGGACCCGGTCTACAAGGGCCAGCAGAATCCGGACTGCCGCGACTGGTCGGCGGAGGTGATCGACCGGCTCGGGGTGGAGCATCCCGATTTCGTCTTCACCACCGTCACCCGCCCCAGCGACAACGGCGGCGACGAGACCCCGCAGGACTATGTGGACGTCTGGTCGGCGCTGCACGATCGCGGACTGCAGGTGATCGGTATTCGCGACACTCCGTGGCTGCGCCGCAACGGGATTCGCTACCGCGCCATCGACTGCCTGGCCGGCGGCGGTGACCGCATCAGTTGTGGTCTGCCGCGCGCGGAGGCCCTGTCCCCGGTGAACCCGGCCATCGAACCCGCCGCCGCCTTCCCGAACATGCACCTCATCGACCCCAACGACGCGGTCTGCGAGCCCACTGTGTGTGCCGTAGTGGAGGGCAACATCCTCATCTACCACGACGAACACCATTTGACCGCGAGCTATTCGAGGTCGCTGGCCCCCGAACTGGAGCGGGAGTTGCAGCCCATCCTCGGCTGGTGGTGACGCCCGCTCAACGGTCGCGAACGGTATCCGGCTGTTCGTAGAGGGCTTCCCAGACCGAGAAGCTGGACAGCAGTTCGACGGCGCGCCAACCGGGTTCGGTGAGGAGCACGCGGCTCGCGCCGTCGAGGCGGTCGTCCCAGGAGCCCGGCTCGTCGCTGGTCACCAGCCCGTAGGCCGCGACCACCCGCAGCACCCGGGAGACACCGGGTCGCCGCAGTCCGAGTTCCGCGCGCAGCTCACGCAGCGATCGCGGCCCGGAGGCCAGCACATCCAGCAGTTCCACCACGCCACGGTGATTGACCAGTACACGCAATGCGGACAGTTCATCCGCAGGGTTGTCCATGGTCTCGACGCTAGGAGCGCGACGATACCTACCGGTGAGTCTTGACGGCACCGATTCGCCACGCCCCGGCTTCTCTACGGATTCCTTACGGCCTTACTCTCGACCGTTACCGCGGTAGGACAACAGAATTCGGGGTTTCTGTGAACGGCTTTCCCTTGGACATCGTGCTGGCTCTGATCGGCATCGCCGTGCCGATTCTAGCCTTCATCTGGGAATTCGTCTTGGTGGGGCGCAAGCGGCTCGGGTATCGGGTGCAGATGGATACGCCCGTTACCGGGGAGATCGAGTCGGTGTTTCCGGGGGTGCTGCCGCAGTTGCGCCCGGACGGGGGCGGGAGCGCGCCGGATTTGCAGGATCTGTCGCTGGTGCTGGTGCGGATCGAGAACAACGGCATCACCGATGTGGACAGCACGGATTACGCGGTGCCCGACAGTGATCCGGTCGGACTGCACATTCGCTTCCCGCACCGCCGGGTCATCGGGATGGCGGTGACGGAACTGTCCGACGACGCCCTGGGCGACAGCCTGAAGCCGGGCACCGGCATCGGCACCCGCGAGGACGCGCTCAATCGCAGCGGGATCATCGATCTGCCGAAGGTGCCGATGGATCGCGGCGACCACTACAAGATTCTCGCGATCCTGCAGCGCACTGCCGGGGCGGGGGCCTACCCGGATCCGGTGGTGCGGGCCAAGCTCAAGGGCGGGCGGGTCTCGGAGACCCGCAGCCGGGTCGGTGTGTCACCGAAGCTGCTGGCGCTCATGGGGTTTCTGGTGGCGGTCATCGCGGTGCAGTTCGCGTTCAATCTGAACGATGGTGCGGGATCGTCGAATTCGGCGGACTGCGGGAGCGGCAAGCTCACCTTGGTCGGCTCCACCGCCTTCGAGCCCGCCGTCCGTGACGCCGCCGGGGCCTACGCCAAGCGGTGCTCCGGCGCGCAGTTCACGTTCGAATTCGACAGCAGCGACCGGGGTTTGAGCAGGGTGGACGAGGAGGGCAAGAGCAATCCGGGCCTGCTCGCCATCACCGACGGCCCCAAGGGTGTCGGCTATCCGGCTCTGCTCCCCCGCACCCTGACCCTGTCGCTGTACGCGATGATCGTCAATCCCGGTGTGGGCGTGCACGATCTGACCGCCCAGCAGATCCGCGACATCTACGCCGGTCGCGTCGGCAACTGGCAGCAGCTCGGCGGACCGGATCTGCCGGTGCGCGTGGTGAACCGAGCCCTGGGCTCCGGCACCCGGGAGGCGTTCCGCACACGGGTGCTCGGCGCCGACCAGCCCCCTACACCGGCCGCCACCAGCTGCCGTGCCCTCGCGGCCACCAATCCCTCCGGCGTCTCCTTCTGCGAGGCCCCGGTCACCAACGACATGTTGAAAACCATTGCGGACCTGCCCGGTTCGATCGGCTACAGCGAATACTCCGACGCCACGCAGACTTCGGGCGTCAAGACGCTGACCATCGACAGCCACCCGGCCGGGCGCGACCAGGCCCTCGACCACACCTACCCGTTCTGGAGCGTCGAATACGCCTACAGCAACGGCGAACTGCCCGCCGACTCCCTCGCGGCATCCTTCCTGCGGTTCCTCACCACGGGCACCGGCAAGGACGTGCTGCGTTCCCACGGCAACACGCCCTGCGGCGAACTGCCCAACCCCACCACGTGCACGCCCTGACGCCGGGCTACACCTCGATCTGCGAGCCCATGATGACCGTGCGGGCGCGCGGCAGGCCGAAGTATTCGGCGGCATCGGCGGTGATGTGGCTGGTGGCGATGAACAGGCGCTTGCGCCAGCGGGCCATGGTCGGGGCCGAGCCCGGGAGCAGTTCGATGGTGGACAGGAAGTAGGAGGCGTGCTCGAGGTCCAGGGGGCCTTCGGTTTCGGCCGGGTCGAGGAGGGCCAGGGCGGCGGGGACGTCGGGGGTTTCCGCGTAGCCGTAGCGGGCGGTGACGTGGATGATGCCGTCGTCCCGATAGTCGAGGTGGTCGATGATGATGCGCTGGTCGGCCGGAATACGTGGAACCAGTTCGGTTTTGATCGAAATGAATACGACCTGCTGATGTCGCACGTGGTTGTGCTCGACATTGGCGCGCATGGCCAGCGGGGCGGTTTCCTTGCCGCGGTTGAGGAATACCGCCGTGCCGGGGACGGTGACGATCGCGGGCCGCTGGTCCTGGAGGTGATCGATGAACACGCGCAGCGAGCCCTCGCGCTCTTCCCTTTCGGCCGTGACGATTTCGCGGCCGCGCTGCCAGGTGGTCATGATCGTGAACGCGGTCAGGCCGATCAGCAGCGGCAGCCAGCCACCGTGCACGAACTTGGTCAGGTTCGCGGCGAAGAACAGCAGATCCACGAGGAGCAGCGGGGTCGCGCCCAGCACGATCAGCCACACCGGTGTACGCCACCTCGCCCGGGCGACGTAGAAGAACAACAGGGTGGAGATGGTGATGGTGCCGGTGACGGCCATGCCGAAGGCGAAGGCCAGCGCCGCCGAACTGCGGAAAGCGAAGACGAGGGTCAGCACCGAGACCATCAGCAGCCAGTTGATCCACGGCACGTAGATCTGCCCGATGGTCGATTCGGAGGTGTGCGCGATGCGCAGCCGGGGCAGGTAGCCGAGCTGGGCGGCCTGTGCGGCAACGGAATACGCGCCGGTGATCACCGCCTGCGAGGCGATGACGGTGGCGGCGGTGGCCAGCACGACCATCGGCAGCCGCCCCCAGCCCGGCACGAGTAGGAAGAACGGGGCGCTGATATTGCTCGAATCGTCGAGGATCAGCGCGCCCTGGCCCAGATAGCTCAGTGCACAGGCCGGAAAGACGAGAAACAGCCAACCACGGGTGATGGCGCGACGGCCGAAATGGCCCATATCGGCGTAGAGGGCCTCCGCGCCGGTGACCGCCAGCACGATCGCCGCGAGCGCGAAGAACGCGATTCCGAAATGCCCGAACAGGAATCCCAGCGCGTAGCTCGGCCACAGCGCCTTCAGGATCTCCGGATGCTCGGCAATTCCGGTGACGCCCAGCAGGCCGATCGTCGCGAACCACACGATCATCACCGGTCCGAACATCCGACCCACGGCCGCGGTGCCGCGCCGCTGCACCAGGAACAGCCCGATAATGATCACGACGGTGATCGGTATGACCAGATCACCGAGCGAGGGCTGCACCACCTTCAACCCCTCGACCGCCGACAGCACCGAGATCGCCGGCGTGATCATGCTGTCGCCGAAGAACAGTGACGCACCGAAGATTCCGAGCGCCGACAACACCATGGCCGTCCGCCGACCACCCGGCGCGACCCACCGCCGCAGCAGCGTGATGAGCGCCATGATCCCGCCCTCACCGTCATTGTCGGCGCGCATCGCCAGCAGCACATAGGTGACCGTCACGATGATCATGACCGACCAGAAGATCAGCGACACGACCCCGAACACGTTGTCGCGGCTGACCGGAACCGGATGCGGGTCACCGGGATCGAACACGGTCTGCAGAGTGTAGATCGGACTCGTACCGATATCCCCGAACACGACACCGAGCGCCCCGACCACCACCGCCAGCCGCGCCGTGTCGTGTGCGACCGACGCGGCCGGTGGTGTCCCCTGGGTGTCGTCTGTCGTCCCGGAAGGTCGTTGCTCGGTCACGGTGCTCCTCCTCCGTGCGGGCAGTTCCGCACGTCGCGCCGGACGATACCGGCTGCGCCACCACAACTCCCGACACGCCACCCGAACCGGGTATCGGCTGATCAGCCCTTGAACGGGTACTTACCGTCCAAGTCGTAGTTCAGCTCGACGACATTGACCGTGGGCTCGCCCATGAAGCCGAGGGCTCGGCCGGTCTTGTGGGCGTCCACGACGGCCTTGATCTGGTCGGGAGAGACGTTGCGGGCCTTGGCGACTCGGGCCACCTGGATGGCCGCGTAGGCCGGGGAGATCTGTGGGTCCAGGCCGGACGCCGAGGCGGTTACGGCATCGGACGGCACCGGGGTGTCGCTCGAGGCGTTGCCGCGGATCGGGACGATCTGGCCCGCCGAGTAGTCCTCGCCGCGCTTGGCGCACTCCACCTTCACTCCCTCGTAGGTGTCCAGGAAGGGCTTCGGTGTGGCGTCGCATGCCTCGTTCAGGCTGATCACCCGGGTGGGGTGGGTGACCAGGCCGTGTGAATCCCGATCGCCCATGACCGCCAGCACCGCGCCGACACCACCGGAGGTGCAGAACGGGCGGCTGCCGTCCACGCCCTCCAGCTTGCCGACATTCTGGCTGCGCTGGCAGACCGTGCTGAGCAGGCTCAGCTTGTCCTTGGTCGGATCGGTGGCGTCCAGGCTGTCCACCACCGACTCCGGGCCCATATTGCCGAAGGCGGTGTTGGTCGGGTCGTAGCCGTCGGGAATGCTGCCGTCGGACGGAAGGGAATTCGACGGGCGGGTCTGGAAGTACTGGGCCAGCGCCGTGCCCTTGCCGTCGGTGAACGCCTGCCCGATCAGGCTGGAGCCCACCAGTTTCCCGTCCCGATGGATCAGCGACCCGTCGGCCTTGTCCTTCAGGCCGGGCAGCTGCGCGACGGCGAGAACCGCTGCGGGATAGATGATTCCGGTGATCACGGTGAGCACCAGCAGCGCGCGCAGCGCCGCGACATGCTGTCGGATCCAGGTTGACATACGCATATTCGCTACATCCCCGGGAAGAATTGGATGAGAAGGTCGATGAGCTTGATCCCGATGAACGGCGCGATGATGCCACCGAGACCGTAGAGGTAGAGATTGCGGCTCAACAGTTTCGACGCGCTGGACGGCCGGTAGTTCACGCCCCGCAGCGCCAGCGGGATCAGCGCCACGATGACCAGGGCGTTGAAGATGACCGCCGACAGGATCGCCGACTGCGGCGAATGCAGCCGCATGATGTTCAGCACGTCCAGGCCCGGGAACAGCGCCACGAACAGCGCCGGGATGATCGCGAAGTACTTGGCGATGTCATTGGCGATGGAGAACGTGGTCAGCGCGCCGCGGGTGATCAGCAACTGCTTGCCGATCTCCACGATCTCGATGAGCTTGGTCGGATCCGAGTCCAGATCCACCATGTTTCCGGCCTCTTTGGCCGCCGAGGTGCCGGTGTTCATGGCGACACCCACGTCGGCCTGCGCGAGCGCGGGCGCGTCATTGGTGCCGTCGCCGGTCATGGCGACCATGCGGCCGCCGGCCTGCTCCTTCTTGATCAGGTCCAGCTTGTCCTCGGGAGTGGCCTCCGCGAGGAAGTCGTCCACGCCCGCCTCGTCGGCGATCGCCTTGGCGGTCAACGGATTGTCGCCGGTGATCATGACGGTGCGGATGCCCATGCGGCGCATCTCGTCGAAGCGCTCCCGCATGCCCTGCTTCACCACATCCTTGAGATGGATGACGCCCAGCAGCGTGGCGGTGCCCTTCTTGATCTCGGCCACCACCAGCGGAGTGCCGCCGGAAGCCGAGATGCCGTCCACGGTCACGCCGACCGCCTCGGGCACCTCGCCGCCGTTGGAGCGGACCCATTCGGTGACCGCCGAGGCCGCGCCCTTGCGCAGCTGGTGACCGTCGGCCAGGTCCACACCCGACATGCGGGTCTGGGCGGTGAACTCCACCCAGGTCGCGCCGGTCAGCTCGCCAGGAGTGCGCTCACGCTTGTTGTACGCGGTCTTGGCGTACACCACGATCGAGCGGCCCTCCGGGGTCTCGTCCGCGAGGCTGGAAAGCTGTGCGGCGTCGGCCAATTCGTCGGAGGTGACACCCGGCATCGGCACGAAGTCCGCGGCCTGGCGGTTGCCCAGGGTGATGGTGCC
>NZ_JBSGBY010000144.1:0-15272 GCF_053601505.1 Nocardia sp. NPDC004722 | reverse complement strand
ACGGCATGGGCCACACCTGGCCCGGCGCACCCGGGCCCGCCGCGCTGCGGCCGGTGCTGGGCCGGTCTCCGCGCAATATCGACGCGGCCGACGAGATCTGCCGATTCGGCCTGCCACTGCTCGCCCCCGCCGACGAGCGTCGACTGCCACCCGCGGCGGACCTCCGCGTCCAGTAGCGGATGTGAGGAATTCCATCTCCGGCGCGAGCGGGGCGAATGGCAGACTGAGAGCGTCATAGCAACCCGGGGACCCGGTGACGGGCCTCGAGGAACGACGAAAGAGGGACGATGATGTCCGTATCTGATGCGGAAACGCCTGTGTATGGGGCTGTGGCACCGTCAACTCCCGCGAAGCGGAAGATGCGAGTGCAGCACTTGCAGCAGATGAAGCAGGCGGGTGAGCGCTGGTCGATGCTCACCGCGTACGACTACTCCACCGCCCAGATCTTCGAGGACGCCGGGATCCCGGTGCTCCTGGTCGGCGATTCGGCCGCGAATGTGGTGTACGGCTACGACACCACGGTCGCGATCACCATCGACGAATTGATTCCGCTGGTTCGAGGCGTCGTCAAGGGTGCGCCGCACGCGCTGGTGGTGGCGGACCTGCCGTTCGGCAGCTACGAGTCCTCTCCCGAGCAGGCGCTGGCCACGGCCGTGCGCTTCATGAAGGAGGGCGGCGCGCACGCGGTGAAGCTCGAGGGCGGTGAGCGGGTCGCCGACACCATTCACAAGCTGACCGCGGCGGGCATTCCGGTGATGGCGCACATCGGGTTCACCCCGCAGAGCGTCAACACCCTCGGCGGCTTCCGGGTGCAGGGTCGCGGCGACGGGGCCGAACAGCTCATCACCGACGCCATCGCGGTGCAGGAGGCGGGCGCCTTCTCCGTCGTGATGGAGATGGTCCCGGCCGAGCTGGCCGGGCAGGTCACCCGCAAGCTGACCATTCCGACGATCGGCATCGGCGCCGGCGTGGAATGCGATGCGCAGGTGCTGGTCTGGCAGGACATGGTCGGTTACACCGGCGGCAAGACCGCCAAGTTCGTGAAGCAGTTCGCCGATGTGGGCGGCCAGTTGCGCAGCGCGGCAGCCACTTACGCGGACGAGGTGCGGCGCGGCGTGTTCCCGGGCCCGGAGCACAGCTACTGATCGGCGCCGCCGAGCAGTGCACGGAACGCCCTCGCGGATTCTCGCGGGGGCGTTTTTCGACGCCGATCACCCGATTCCCGCCCGCGATCTCGATAGCCGACGGCTATCGACACGTATTCGGCCCCTGCCTTCTCGGTCCACTACCCGGTTTTGGTGGCAGACTCGGTAGCCAACGAGCTGGATCGACCAAAGGGAAGTTCATGGATCGTGGAAGTAGTCGCTGGGTTCGACGGGCGCCGCTGGTGATCGCCGGCGTGGCCGCTCTCGCATTGGTCGCGGCCTGTGGGGACAACTCCTCGACCGGATCTACGCAGCCGAAGGGCTCGGGCTCACCGCTCACCTCCACGGTCGCGCCGAGCGGTTCGGGCGCACCGACCACCGGGGCGAACGGGGCGGGGTTGAATGTCACCGATGATCAGGCCAAGCAGTTGTGCGATCTGTTGCGGCCGCAGCTGTCGGACTGGCGGGTGCAGACCCCGACCATGGACAAGGTGTCGCTCAACGCGACCGTGATCCAGTGGGCGGCGCAGAACGGCCTGTTCCTGCCGAACGAGCGCGGCGTGGTGGATCGGGTCACCACCAAGAGCTGCCCGGACGTGCGCAGCGAGGCCATCAAGGCGATCGAGATCCCGGATCTGGCCTCGGGGCTGGTGGCGGGCTGATGCGCACCCTGTATCCGCCGATCGAGCCCTATGAGAAGGGCATGCTGGATGTCGGTGACGGCCAACAGCTCTACTACGAGGTGAGCGGCAACCCCGACGGCAAGCCCGCGGTCTTCCTGCACGGTGGCCCGGGCGGCGGCACCTCGCCGTATCACCGGCAGTTCTTCGATCCGCAGGCGTACAAGATCGTCGTGTTCGATCAGCGGGGTTGCGGTCAATCCACTCCGCACATCGCCGACGGGGCGAGCCTCGAGCACAACACCACCTGGCATCTGGTCGCCGATATCGAAAGGCTGCGAACACATTTGGGCGTCGACGCCTGGCTGGTGTTCGGCGGTTCCTGGGGTTCGACGCTGGCGCTGAGCTATGCGCAAGCCCATCCGGAGCGGGTCACCGAATTGGTCTTGCGCGGGATATTCCTGTTGCGGCGCAAGGAAATCGATTGGTATTACAATGGCTCCGCGGGGTACGTGTACCCCGATGAGTGGGAGAAGTTCCTGGCGCCGGTGCCGGAAGCCGAACGCGGGCAGGACCTGGTCGAGGTCTACCACCGGCTGCTGCACTCCCCCGATGCCGCCCTCGCCACCGACGCGGCCGTCGCGTGGTCGACCTGGGAGGGTTCCACGAGTTCCCTGCTGCCGCACCCGGATCGGGTCGCCGAAACCGCCGACCCGCGATTCGCGCTGGCCTTCGCCCGCATCGAGAACCACTACTTCGTCAACCACGGCTTCCTCGACGAGGGGCAGCTGTTGCGCGACATCGACCGCATCGCCCATATTCCCGGCGTGATCGTGCAGGGCCGCTACGACGTGGTGTGCCCGGCCACCAGCGCCTGGGATCTGCACAAGGTCTGGCCCGCTTCGGAATTGCACATCGTGCCCGACGCCGGTCACGCCGCTCTCGAACCCGGCATCACCCACCATCTGGTGGAAGCCACCGACAAGTACAGGACGTAGATGAGTACCACAGCCGGTCCCGCCTTGGTCGACGCAGTAGCCGCCGATGTGGACCGGCTGTGTACGGCCGAACCCGATGTGCGCCAGGATCTTCCGGATTCGGTGCATTCGATGCGGGTGGCCACCCGGCGACTGCGCAGTGTGCTGAAGTCCTATCGCCGCGTCCTGCGACGCAAGCCCGTCGGCGAGATCACCGACGAATTGCGCTGGCTGGCCGGACTGCTCGGGGTCGCGCGGGACGCCGAGGTGCGGGCCGAGCGGTTCGCGGCGCTGCTGGGCGACGCCGGGGCGCCGTTCGACGAGAAGACGGTGCCGCTGGGCGAGAAGTCCGCGCCCCGCAAGGATTTCGGCGCGCAACTGGTGGCCGATGAGCGCCGCTTCTACGCGGGCGCGCACCGCGCGGTGGTGGACTCCTTCGACAGCCGCCGCTACCGCACCCTGCTGGATCGACTACACGGGATGATCACCAACGCCCCGCTGCGCCCGGCCGAGGCGGGCAAACCCGCCGACCACGTCTTCGCCGACGTGCTGCGCCACGACTTCCGCGAGCTGCGCCGCCTGGTGCGCATGGAGCCGAGCCTCACCGAGGAAGAGCGCGTCGAGCATCTGCACGATATCCGTAAGGCCGCCAAGCGATTGCGCTACTCCGCGGAGGCCGCGACCGCCGTCCTCGGCGAGCCCGCCGCCGAACTCGGCAAACGCGCCAAACGCCTGCAAGGCGTCCTCGGCGACCACCGCGACGCCGTGGAATCCCTGCAAACCCTGCGCACCCACGCCGCCCACGCCGACGAGTCCGGCTACGAACGACTCTGCGCCGCCGAGGAAGCCGCCGCGGCCAAGGCATTGGAGCAATACCCGGCCGCCGCCGAATTCCTCCGCCACCACCCCCTGGGCTGAGCGCGATCGCTAATTGGTGCGGAAGGCCGCCGGATCGCCGTTGCCCCAGCCGCCGGGATGCGGGCCGGGCAGCGCGGGGGCCGGTGTCTCGTGGCCGTTCTGGTGCACGGTGCCCTCGGGATGGCCGTTCTGGTGGTGGCCGTGGTGGGCGGCGTGCGGCATGATGCGGTCGATCCAGGCCAGCAGGACCGCGGACGCCACGAAGGAGAGGTGGATGATCACCGGCCAGAGGTAGCGGGCGGAGTGTTGGCCGGGGTTGGCGTCATTGGTGATGCTGATGAAGGTTTTGAGCAGGTGGATCGAGGAGATGCCGACGATGGACATGGCCAGCTTCACCTTCAGCACGTTGGCGTTCACCTGGGCCAGCCATTCCGGCTGATCCGGGTGCCCGTCGATGCGCAGGCGCGAGACGAAGGTCTCGTAGCCACCGACGATCACCATGATCAGCAGGTTGGAGATCATGACGACGTCGATCAGGCCCAGCACCGCGAGCATGATGCTGGTTTCGGCATTGCCGTCGGCGAACAGCCCGTGCACCAGATCCCACAGTTCGCGCAGGAATTGCCAGACATACGCGGCCTGCGCCACGATCAGGCCGAGATACAGCGGAAGCTGCAGCCAGCGGCTGAGAAAGATGAAGTAGCCGAGGCTGCGCTGCTGAGCGGCCTCGGGGTTGTTCGCGGTTGGATGGTTCTGATACGGAAAAGCCATGGGACCCAATACAGCACGCAGGAAATCAAGCCCCGATCAGTTCTGGATCACGCCCGGACCACTCGGTTTGGAATTGATGTCTTCCTGATCGATCGGTGATCGGCGCGCCGATAGGTTCGCGGCGTGCAACACGGAATTCAGCAGAAACGCCGCGGACCGCTGTGGCTGGTCGCGGTCGCGGCGGCCGTCATCGTGGGTCTGGTGCTCGCCCTGTCCACCTACGAGGTGGGCCGAACCCGTTCGGAGGCTTCGCATCCCTTCGGCAATACCGCGGTCGCCGACCGCGTGGACCTCAATATCTGGATCGGCAAGATCGACCCGGCCACCCAGACCGCGACCGTCGAGGTGCTGGCCGAGCCGCGCGGCGCACTCGCCGACAAAAACGGCCGCTTCGCCTCCGACGCCCTGCTCTACGCCTCGGCGCTCAAGGCGGATCCGATCAAAATCAAGGCGGGCGAACCGATTTCCGCCGCCGAGGTGAAGGTCGTGGTCGAGGGCACCCTCACCGACTATCCCTTCGACTCCTACGACTCCGTCCTGGCCTTCGACGTGTTCAGCGGCGACAAGCGGCTGCCGACCGCGGCGACCGTCGCCAGCGGCGAGACCTTGTTCGCGGTGAGCGAGACGCCGGAGAACAGCACCGACAACGGCATCGACCTGACTCTGCGTGCGAGCCGGTCGATCCCGTCGCTGGTGTTCGCGGTGTTCATCATGATCCTGATGCTGGGTCTGGCCCTGGCCGCCGCCATCGCCTGCTACTACGTGCTGGGCGGCAGACGCGGTTTGATGTTCCCGGCCGTATCCATGATGGGCGCACTGCTTTTCGCGCTGGTGCCGCTGCGCAACGCGGTGCCCGGTGGCGCGCCGATCGGCTCGATCATCGACTTCACGTCGTTCTTCATCGCGGAGGGCGTGATCGCGGCGGCGCTGGTGGGCACCGTGATCGTCGGCTACCGGGTGGAAATCGCGAAGGAGCGCGCGGAGGCGGCCGCGACCCAGCATCCGACGGATCAGTTCCGGGTGCTGGCCCCGCAGCGCTGATTCACCCTTCGGCGCTGATTCACCATTCGGCGAACGAGCCGTCCTTGCGCTGCCAGACCGGGTTCCGCCAGCGGTGCCCGGTCTCGGCGGCGCGGGCGACGGCATCGGCGTCGATGTCGATGCCCAGTCCTGGCGCGGTGGGCAGTCCGACATGACCGTCGCGGTAGGCGAAAACCGCCGGGTCGAGGAGATAGTCGAGCAGGTCGGAGCTGGTGTTGTAGTGGATGCCCAGGCTCTGTTCCTGGATCAGCAGATTCGGGGTGGCGAAGCCGACCTGGAGGCTGGCCGCCAGCGCGATCGGGCCGAGCGGACAGTGCGGCGCCAGCGCGATATCGCGGGCCTCGGCCAGCGCCGCGATGCGGCGAACCTCGGAGATGCCTCCGGCATGCGACAGGTCCGGCTGCACCACGGCCACCCCGCGTTCGAGCACCGGCAGGAAATCCCAGCGCGAATAGAGCCTTTCGCCGGTCGCGATGGGAATGCTCGTCGCGCGGGTGATCTCGCCGATCCGATCGCTCACCTCCGGCACCAGCGGCTCTTCCACGAACATCGGCAGGTACGGCTCGAGCAGCGGCAGCACCCGCCGCGCCATGGCGACCGACAAGCGGCCGTGGAAGTCGACGGCGATATCGAACTCGTCGCCGACCGCCTCCCGCACCGCGGCCACCCGCTCGACGATGCCGAGGGTCGCGCGCGGGGTGTCGATGGCTTCCATTTCGGCGGACGCGTTCATCTTGATCGCGGTGAAGCCCTGGGCTTTTCGTTCCAGCGCGGCCTGCGCCACATCGTCGGGCCGGTCGCCGCCGATCCAGCTGTAGACGCGGACGCGATCGCGCACCGCCCCGCCGAGCAGCTGCCACACCGGCACGCCGAGCGCCTTGCCGGTGATGTCCCACAGCGCCTGATCGATGCCCGCGACCGCGCTGGACAGGATGGGCCCGCCACGATAGAAGCCGCCTTTGGTAAGGGTCTGCCAGTGCGCCTCGATCCGCATCGGGTCCTCGCCGATGAGGTAGTCGGACAGTTCCTCGACGGCGGCGGCCACGGTGTGGGCGCGCCCTTCGATGACGGGTTCGCCCCAGCCGCTGATCCCCGCGTCGGTGTCGATGCGCAGGAAGCACCAGCGCGGCGCGACCAGATAGGTGGTGAGTGCGGTGATCTTCACCGGGATTCCTTTCGCACGCTCCAGCCGCCGTCCACGACCAGGTTCGCGCCGGTGATGAAGGAGGCGTCGTCGGAGGCGAGGAAGGCGATGGCGGCCGCCACCTCCTCGGGCGCGCCCAGCCGGTCGAGAACCGTTGCGCGCGCCGATAATTGCCGTCCTTCGGCGTCCACGTCATCCCATACCGGGGTGAGGATCGGGCCGGGCAGCACGGCGTTCACCCGCACCCGGTCCTGCCCGTACTCCACCGCGAGCTGCCGCACCAGCGCGGTCAGCCCGCCCTTGGCGGCCGCGTACACCGGATAGCCGGGCAGCCCGAATTGCGCGTGCACGCTGGAGACGGCGACGACATTGCCGCGCCGGGCGCGCAGATCACCGATGAAGGTGCGCAGGCCCAGGAACAGCGGGGTCAGATTGACCGCCAGCCCGTCGTCCCACTGCTGCCGGCTCAGCTCGTGGGCCGGGATGATCGCCTGCCGAGAGGCGTTGCTGCACAGGAAATCCACCGGACCGAAGCGGTCGTGGACCCGCTCCCGCAACGCTTCCCACGAGTCCTCGCGGGCGACATCGCACCACCGGTACTCCGCGTGCGCGCCGGTGGCCCGGATCTTGTCCGCCACTTCGCGTCCCGCGGTCTCGTCGATATCGGCGATCACCACGGTCGCGCCCTCCGCCGCCAGTCGCCACGCGGTGGCCGCCCCGATGCCCGAGGCCGCCCCGGTGACGACGGCAACCCTGTCCGTCAACCGGCTCATGCTCTTCCCCTTCGTGCTCATCGCTGAATATCGGCCCCGTCGAGCAGCCCGAGCTCGTCGCGATAGGGCAGCCCTGCCCAGTCGCCGGGCACCGAGACGGCGAACGCGCCGCAGAGCGCGGCCAATCGCAAACGCTCCGAGACGGATCCGCCGTCGAGCAGTCCGGCCAGGTATCCGGCGACGAAGGCGTCACCGGCCCCGACCGGGTCGACCGCGGTCACCGGGACCGCGCCCTCGCGCAGCAGCGCGCCGTCGGACCAGGCGGCGGCCCCGTCGGAGCCGAGCTTGAGCACGACCTCCGAAGGGCCTTGGGCGGCCAGGGCTTCGGCCATCGAGGGCAGATCCTCGGGCACGGTGTCGGGGAGGGCGAACCACAGCAGCAGGGCGGCCTCGTCGAGACCGGCGAAGAGGATATCGGTGCGCGACACCAGTTTCGCCAGCTCGGCGGCGGCCTCGGCGGGTGTCCACAGCGCGCTGCGATAGTTGACGTCCAGCGCCACCGGGACCCCCGCGTCCACGGCGATCCCGACCGCCAGATCGAGCGCCGCTCGCGCCGAATTGCTCAGTGCCGGAGTGATTCCGGTGATGTGCAGGACACCGGCGGCGGCGATCCGGGCCGCGTCGATCTGGTCGACGGAGAGGTGCGCGCCCGCCAGGCCACGCCGGTAGTAGGTGACCCGGGTGCGGTCGGCGGTGCGTCGCTCACGCAGCATCAGCGCGGTGGGCAGGTCCGGATCCAGGCGGCAGCCGGAGACGTCCACCTGTTCGGCGCGCAGCCGGTCGAGGATCATGCGGCCCACGGCATCCGCGCCCACACTGCCGATCCAGGCGCTGTGGTGGCCGAGCCTGCTGACCCCGATCGCGACGGTCGCCTCCGCCCCAGCGAAATCCATGCGCAGGCTCGCGCCGGGGGCGAGCGGACCGGGGTCGGTGGCGGCGACCACGCCGAGCGCTTCGCCGAGCGTTACCAGTCCGCCCCTCATGACAGCTGGTCCCGCAGGTGACGAACGCGCTCCCGCAGCGCATCGAGATCGCCACCCGCACAGGCGTCCCCGATGAGCGGCGAACCGATCCCCAGCGCCGCGGCCCCCGCCGCCAGATACGCGCGAGCCTCACCCGGCCCGACCCCGCCGGTGGGCACCAGCGGGATCTCCGGCAGCGGCGCGCGCACCGCCCGGATATAGCCCGGCCCACCCAGATTCGCGGGAAACACCTTCACCATGCGGCTCCCCGCCGTCCACGCCCGATGAATCTCGGTGGGCGTGAACGCCCCGGAGATCACCGGTACCCCGAGCCGCAGCCCGGCCGCGATCACTTCCTCGACCACCGCGGGGGTGATCAGATAGGCCGCCCCGGCCGCAACGGCGCGCTCCGCGTCCGCCGCACTGAGCACCGACCCCACGCCGATTCGATGCGCGAACCCTGCGCATTCCCGCACCGCGTCCAATGCCCCCGCACTCGTCAGCGTGAATTCCACTGCCGTAATACCGGATTCGTGCAGTACCGCCGCCACGTCCGCGAAACGATCCGCCTTCGGCGCACGCAGGATCGCGATGACCGGGACCTCCGGCCGCAACGGATCGCTCACTGGCGCCTCCGAGGGAGGCGCATCCGGCGCGGCTGCATCACTCGGGCCCGAATCATGGCGGGTCGCATCCCCGGAGCTCACGAGCCGTAGGGCGGAGCGAACCTCCGAGCGGGCCGCACTCGATCCCGCTGCCCCAGATGTCTCATCATTCATTTGTCGAAACCAGCTTCTCGTCGGCGAACGGTGTCGCGGGGCGGCCGGTCACGCCGGGAACACAGGTGAACAGGCGGCCCGCGTGAGGTTCCCGGGCGGCCTCGTGTTCGGCCGCCGTGGTGATGACCAGAATGTCGAGGTCGGGACCGGCGAAGGCGCAACTCGAGACCTGGGAGGGTCCGACTTCGACTGTCGTGCGGAGCTTTCCGTCCGGATCGAAGGCCCGGACCTGACCCGCGCCCCACACCGCCACCCAGACATTGCCCTCGGCATCGACGGTCAATCCGTCCGGGTCGCCGTCGGCGAAGTACGCGAACGGCCTGCCCGCGCCGAGGGTTCCGGAGTCGAGGTCGTAGTCGAAGGCATCCACCCGGCGGGTGGGACTGTCGGCGTAATAGAGGGTGCGTCCATCGGGGCTCCAGCCCAGTCCGTTGGAGATGGTGACCCCGGTACGCAGCGTGCTGAGAGTGCCGTCCGGATCGACCCGGTAGAGAGCCGAACCGCCGACGCCCCCTTCCTCCGCCATGGTCCCGGCGAGTAGCCTCCCGCGCGGATCGACCTTCGCGTCGTTGAACCGACTCCCAATCCCGCCTTCGGCCAACGGCACTCGCACGAGAGGCTCGCAGACGCGACCCGAATCGTCGATTCGGACGATGGTGTCACCGGCTGTCGCCAGCAATCCGCCTGAGGCGCACGGCAATACCGCGCTGACCGGAGGGTCGAGCGTTAGGCGAGTGCCCGGGATCAAGTCCGGGATCCCGCTGGTCAGGGTGGCGCGGTGGATGTGTCCCGCGCGGATGTCGACCCACAGGAGTTCCTGGGTGCGGGAGTCCCAGACCGGGCCTTCGCAGAGGCGGCCGGGTGGTAATGCGCACACGTGTGCTGTCAGCGTGTCCATCGAGTGCTCCGGGCGGGTTAGGTCGGCAGGCCGACGGCGCGTTCGCCGCTGCGGCGCTGTTGGATCACGACGGCGGCGACCAGGAGGGAACCCTGGGCGACGTTCTGCCAGAAGGTGTTGACGCCGACCACGTTCAGGCCGTTGTCGAGGGCGCCGAGCAGGATGACCGCGAGGAGGGTGCCGCCGACGGTGCCCTTGCCGCCCTTGAGGGCGCAGCCGCCCAGCGCGGCGGCGGTGATGGCCTTGAGTTCCAGGCCCTCGCTGCCGGAGACCGGCTGGCCGGAGCCGGTGCGTGCGGTGAGGATGATGCCCGCGACGGCGGCGACCGCACCGGCCAGCATGTAGACCGCGATCAGGTACTTGTTGATGTTGATGCCGGAAAGCCGTGCGGCCGTGTCGTTTCCGCCGATGGCGTAGATATTGCGGCCGATGTCGGTGTATTTGAGCAGCACGTGCACGCCCAGCGCGACCACCGCGAGGACGATCACCGGCACCGGCAGCCCGAGGATCTTGCCGCGCGCCAGGAAGATGAACACGTCGTTGCCGAGCACGAAGCCCTGCGCCTTGCCACCCGAGATCAATTGCGCGAGACCCTTGTACGCGGCGAGCGTGGCCAGCGTCGCGATCACCGGATTGACCCGGCCGTAGACGATGATCAGCCCGTTGGCCAGTCCCAGCACCAGTCCGACCCCGATCGCGGCCAGCATTCCGACGAAGGCATTGCTGCCCGCCGAGGTGAACGCCATGGCACTGATCACCGAGGCGACCCCGGCCTGCGAACCGACCGAGATATCCAGCGCGCCACAGATGATGACGACGGTCTGCACCACGGCCAGCAGCCCGAAAACGGTGACCGCGTCACCGATTCCGGCGATATTGCGGGGATCGAGGTAGCCGTCGTTGAGCCAGGCGAAGATGGCCACGACCACCACCAGCGCGCCGATCAGGCTGAGATTGCCGGTGCCGATGCCCCGGATCACCCGTCCCGGGGTGAGCGTGGACAGGCCGCCCAGGTAGCGGGCGACTCCCGGCGGCGGCGGGGACACCGTGGTGTCGGTGAGGGATTCGATTCTCTGGTCGGTCATGTCTTCCTACGTTCGCTGCGCGGTCAGGTCGTTCGCCATGGCCAAGGCGAGAATCGCCTCCTCGGTGGCATCGGCGCGGTCGAGTTCGCCGGTCACCCGGCCCTGCTGCATGACGACGATGCGATCGGCCAGCCCGAGCACCTCGGGCAGTTCCGAGGAGATCACCAGCACCGCGACGCCGGAGGCGGCCAATTCCTCGATGACGTGGTAGATCTCGATCTTCGCGCCGACATCGACGCCGCGGGTGGGCTCGTCGAGGATGAGCACCGTGGGTTTGCGGGCCAGCCAGCGCGCCAGCACCACCTTCTGCTGATTGCCGCCGGAGAGCTTGCGCACCTCCTGCTCGATGGAAGGTGTGCGCACGCGCAGGGATTCGACGTATTCGAGCGCGAGCTGACGTTCCGCGCCCCGGCGGATGAACCGCCAACGCCGCAGCCGATCCAGCATGGCGAGCGAGATATTGTCGCGCACACCGCGATGCAGCAGCAGCGCCTGCGCCTTGCGTTCCTCGGGCGCGTAACCCATGCCGGCGCGGACCGCGTCGCGCGGCTGCCGCAACCGCACCCGCTTGCCGTCGATGCGCACTTCCCCGGACCGGATCGGCAGGTCGCCCGCGAGCGCGCCCGCCAGTTCGGAGCGGCCCGCGCCGACCAGCCCGGCCAGCGCCACCACCTCACCGGCCCGCACCCGCAGGCTCACGTCCCGCACGTCGTCGGTGGTGACCCGGTCCACCTCGAGCAGTACCCGCCCGAGCTCGGAATGCTTGCGCGCGAACACCGTCGACAGATCGCGCCCGACCATCATGCGCACGATCTCCTGCTCGTCGGTGTCGGCGGTGTCGCGCACCCCGACCAGCGCGCCGTCGCGCAGTACCGCCACCCGGTCTGCGAGCTGGAAGATCTCCCGCATCCGGTGCGACACGTAGATGACCGCGAGGCCGCGGTCGCGCAGCCTGCCGATCAGCGCGAACAGCGATTCGGTCTCGTGATCCGAGAGCGAGGAGGTGGGCTCGTCGAAGGCGATCACCTTGGCCTCGGTGGTCAGCGCCCGCATGATCTCCACCAATTGCCGTTGCGCGGCAGTCAGTTTGGAGCCGAGCGTCTCCGGGTCGAGGTCGCGGCCGAAGCCGAGCCGTTCCAGGTCCGCCCGCATCCGATCGCGCAGCGCCGCCCGATCCAGCAGCCGCCCGGCCCGGCGCGGCAGCGCGCCGAGGTAGACGTTCTCGGCGACCGAGACGTGCGGCACGATCTCCGGTTCCTGCCCGATCACCCGGATGCCCGCGGCCCGCGCGTCGGCGGGGCTCGCGAATTCCAGTGGCACGCCGTCGAGTTCGAGGCTGCCGCCGTCGGGCCGGTGGTCACCGCCGAGGATCTTGATGAGCGTGGACTTGCCCGCGCCGTTCTCCCCCATCAACGCGGTCACCACACCGGCCGGGAAGTCCAGGCTCACCTCGCGCAGCGCCGGCACCCCGGCGAAGCCCTTGGCGAGCCCGGCGACCCGCAGTCCCGTCAGCTGCACGTGACGCCCGCCTGCTGCCAGTTGCTCGCGTCCACCATCTGGGTCGGGGCGAATGCCTCGGCGGGCATGGCTTTTCCGTTCTTCAGATAGTCGACCATTGTCTGCACGGCCAGCGCGCCGACGTCCTTACCGTTGATGAACAGCGCCGCCTTGAAGCCGGTCGGCTTGCCGCCCCGCCATTCCTTGCAGGCCAGGTACGCGCCGAGCCCGACGCCGAGCACATTGTCGGCGGAGTAGCCCGCGTTCTGGATGGCCGAGACGCCGCCGCTGACGTTCTCGTCATTGCAGCCCATGACGATCCAGTTCTTCACCGACCGATTGCCCGCCACCGTCGCGGAGATCTTGTTCTGCGCGTCCGACGGCGTGTTGTCGGTGCCGACCTCGATCACCTTCACGTCCGCGCCCGACGCGTCCTTGAACGCCTTCTGGTTCGCCTTCACCCGATCGGTGCAGACCGTGACGTCCTGCTTCCAGGCGTCGACGATCGCGGTCTCCTCCGGCTTCCAGCCCAGCTTCTTGAAGTCCTGGCCCGCGCGGGTGCCGACCTCGGTACCCATTTGAGTGCCGCTGAATCCGACGCGCGGCACCAGACTGTCCTTGGCGCACGACGCCGGATCCGGGCCGTTGGTGCAGACCTGGTCATCGGAGGTGAGCAGGGCGACGCCGCCGGACTTGGCCAGCTGCACGACCTGCGGGCCGACCGAGGGATCCGGCACCACCACGATGACGCCATTGGCCTTCTGGTTCACCGCGTTCTGCACCTCGGTCACGGCCTTGTTGGCGTCATTGCCGAGGTTGACCACCTTCAGGTCGACGCCGAGCTCCTTGGCCTTGGCCTTCGCGCCGTCGGCCTCGCCGATGAAGTACTCCTGATCGCCCTGCTTCTGCGCGTAGACCAGGCTGACGGAGCCCGTATCGTGCTGCGGCCCAGCATTGTTGGAGCCGGAGTCCTTGCCGGACGAGCAGGCGGTGGCGGCGAGGGTCAAGGCTGCCGCGCACACGATCGTGCTGGTCCATCGGCGTCGGTGGGTCCAGGACATGAGCACTCCTAGGTGATCTGCCACACAGTTGGCGTCGCTAGTGATGCCGGTTACAGTAGGACTTCGGATAACTATTGTAAATACTGTTGGGAGAAGTTCGTTCGCGAAGCGCTCCGGTATCTTCGCGGCAACAGTGAGAAGGAGTGGCGGGGCCGTGTACCAGCTGACCGCGCGGGATATCCGGCGCCGCAACAGGTTCTGTGTGCTGCAGGCGGTGTACGCCGCCGCCGGGCACACCAGTCGCCAGGAGATCGCACAGGCCACGGGACTCTCGTTCGCGACGGTCGGCAATATGATCGCCGAACTCTTGGACGTGGGCGTGCTCGCCGAGCTCGGCTACGAGGCGCCCGGAATCGGGCGGCCGCGTGCGCAATTGGCGATCAACCCGGATCGCGGGCGGCTGATCGGCGTCGATATCGCCGAAACCAGCATCCACGTGGACGTTTTCGATCTGGCCATGACGGTGCTGCGGTCCAGTGAGATCCCCGTCGACCCGGCGGCCACCACACCCGCCGACATCGTCGAGCTCATCGTGCGGGGCATCGGCGAAGTCCTCGACAGCGAGGCCGACAAGCTGCTCGGCATCGGGCTGAGCGTGCCCGGCCTGGTCGAGCCGGAGACCGGCACCTCTGTGTTCTCACCGTACTGGCACTGGCGCGACGTACCGTTGAAAACCCTGCTGGAGCAGCGACTTCCGTATCCGCTGTACCTGGACAACCCGCTCAAGGCCAGTACCGCGGCGCAGCTGTGGTTCGGCGCGGGACGCGATGTCGACGATCTGATCGTGGTCACGCTGCGGGCGGGCGTCGGCATCGGTGTGGTGATCGACGGCATGCTGTATCGCGGTGTCAGCAACAGCGCGGGCGAATGGGGACACACGAATCTCGTGCTCGACGGCCGCGCCTGCACGTGTGGCCGCAACGGCTGCGTGGAAGCCTACGTCAGCGCCCCGGGCATCGCCGCGACCCTGCGCGAGATCGATTCGGCCAGCGAACTTCTCGCAGACGACGATGCCGCCACCATCGCGGCGATAGCGGCCGCCGCGGCCCGGCACGACGCGACCGCCATCGCGGTCATCGACAAGACCGGCCAATACCTGGGCGTCGCCATCGCCAATCTGGTGAACCTCTTCAACCCCCGCCGCATGGTCTTCGGCGATCTGGTCGCCCGCCAGCTGGGCGCCCCGCTGTTGGAGGCGACCCGTCGCGCGGCCGCCCACCACGCCATGGCGGCCCCCTTCTCCGCCGTCACCCTGGAGCTCGACACCCTCCCTCACAACCCTTCGAGCCTCGGCGCGGCGACCTTCGCGCTGGAAGGCTTCCTGGACGACCGCGAAACCTTCACCTCTGTAGCCGCCCGCCGCTCCCGCCGCCCCGAACCCTCCACCCCGGCCTGATCCCGGCCCGGTGCGATGATTTTCGGGTGGACGCGTCGTCGACTCCTCTGGATGGAACGAACGACAGGAGACCGGATATGACCAGGCCGTTCCGCTTCGGGGTCGTGGCCCCGCTCATGACCGACGTGCCGACATGGCGAGATCGGGTGCGCCGCATCGCCGATGGCGGGCCCCGGCCCGACCGGAGCCAACGCGGTCGAGGCCGCACTCAAGCTGGCGCGCAAGGTCACCGGCCGCACCGGCATCCTGAACTTCACCAACGCCT
>NZ_JBSGBY010000143.1:0-15303 GCF_053601505.1 Nocardia sp. NPDC004722 | reverse complement strand
GCGGGTACGAGACCGGCGGCGGCGTCGAGCCGACCGCCGTCTACCCGGGGCAGCCGGGGTACGCGCCGACCAGCAGCTACGGCAACGCGAACAGCTATGGCGCCGCGGCCTATCCGGGTGGTCCCGGGATGCCGCCCGGCGGATATCAGCCCGGGGGCTTCCCACAGAACCCGCCGCCGCCCCCGCCCCCGCGCAGGACGACGATGTGGGTCGCGCTGGGCATCGCCGCGGTGCTGCTGATCGCCATCGCCGGTGTCGTGATCGGCACCCTGCTCGGGCACAAGGATTCCTCGGACACCGCGGCCGCGCCCAGCACCGTCCGCACCTCCGCGTATCCGCTACCCGGCAACACCTCCGTGGTCCCACTACCCAGCGGGATTCCCACCATTCCGGGCCTCGGGGATCTTGATCAGCTCGGCGCCCAGATGGGCACCATCGCGAGCAACGACGGCTCGACCCTGACCATCACCACCCTCTCCGGCACCTCGGCGACGGTGAAGACCGACGCCAGCACCCAGGTGATCTCGCTGGGCAGCACCAAGGTCGCCGACCTGGCGATCGGGGAAGTCGTTATGGTGCAAGGCGATAAGAACGCCGACGGGTCGATTCAGGCGAAGCTGATCTTCAGTACCTCGCTGCCGAGTGGGACCCGATGAGCGACAAAGCTGCAGGCGTGCCGGGCATTACGTGCACCAACTGGATAGGGTAGGCGGCGATGACGGCGATATGGTTCGGGCTGGCTGCGATCGCGCTCGTGGGTGCGATCGTGCTGCTCTATTTCGATCGGCTGCAGCGGCAGCGCACCGGGCATGTGCGGCAGGTCTGGGCGAAATCCCAGGGCTACACCTATGTTTCGGTGGAGCCCGCGCTCGCGGCCACCTGGCGGCGCGGTGCGCTGGCCAAACTCGGCTACCTGTCCGCGGTGGATGTGGTGTCCGGCAACCGCAAGGGCGAGAAGTTCGTGCTCTTCGATCTGGAGGACGCCGCCACCCTGGTCGCGGTGCGCCGTCAGATCGGCTCGGACATCGATATCGACCTGCGCCTGAAAACGGCGGCGCCGCCGAAGGATCACGATCTGGAACTGCTCGGCGCCATCGGTGACCGGGTGGTCTTCGCCACCAATCCGGACATCGCCCGGCACGCGGTGGACCAGCGCATGGTGGCGTTCATCGAATCGCTGCCCGACACCGTGCAACAGCTGTGGTCCGAAGGCAATTGGACGCTCGGCATGCTGCCGGTCAGCGCCGTCGCCAAGGACTGGGAGATGGCCATCGACGCCGTGCTGCGGCTGTCCGGCCTGCTGCACGTGCTGCCGCCGGTCATCAATGCCGAGCGCGGTCGCGACGAACTGCCGGAACCGGGCAGCTCGCATCCGATGCCCGAGGACGACGAGTACGACGGCCACGACGAGTACGGCGACTACGGCGACGAGGAACCGGTCCGGCCGCGGCCGCGCCCGCAGGCCGACCCGCGTGGTCGCGCGCCGTCCGGGGACGATTACGACTCACCGCTGGTCAGTGATATCGCCGGCGCGAGCGAATCGGACGACGAGCCCGAGAACTGGCGTCCCGCACTGAAAGTGGTGCCGGACCCGCGCAATCGTCCGCGCCGCAACTGGCCGCCCGCCCAGGAGGACGAGGCGGACTTCGGTGACGGGCCCGGCCCGGATGACGAAGACCGTTGGCCCGAGCCGGAATCCGAGCCGCGGGGCGAGGATCCCGACCGCGAGCCGGAGGAGGGCTGGCGTCGTGATCAGGGCCGCAGCGCCCCGCCCGGCGGACCGTTCCACCCCGGCTTCCGGCCCTACCAGGGCCCAGCCCCGAGGTGAACCGACGCGCCCCCGTCCTATCCGCGCGGCACGCCGCGGTGATCTCTGTGCGGCACGCCGCAGCCACGTCGCATCTGCGTGAATTCGCAGTCTGTGGGACGGGCAGGGATCAGAATGGGGGCGCAGTTCCGGTCATCGCCGACCGCTCCCCGCACGTGCGAGTGATAGGCCGTCGATGATCGAGAGTTCCCCTGCCCGTCTGCCCGGCGCGCATCGTCCGGTGGCCTTGGTCACCGGCCCGACCTCCGGCATCGGCAAGGGGTACGCCACCCGGCTCGCCGCACTCGGCTACGACCTGGTGCTGGTGGCACGCGATGAGGACCGGCTGACCGCGCTCGCGCACGACGTGCAGGTGCGGTTCGGTGCGCGCGCCGAGGTGTTGCCCGCCGATCTGGGCCGCCCCCACGATCGCGATCTGGTGGCCGCTCGCCTGGCCGACGGCGTCGAATTCCTGGTCAACAACGCCGGATTCGGCATGTCGGGCGAATTCTGGTCGCAGGGCCCGGACGCCCTGCAGAACCAACTGGATGTGAATGTCACGGCCGTGGTGCAGCTCACCCGGGCGGCCCTGCCGCCCATGCTGCACGCGGCCAAGGGCACGGTGGTGAACGTGGCCAGCACCGCCGGGCTGATTCCCGGACGGGGCTCGACCTATTCGGCCTCCAAGGCGTACGTCGTATCCTTCTCCCAAGGGCTGGCTGGCGGGCTGGCCGGGACCGGAGTTCGGGTGCAGGCACTGTGCCCGGGATTCGTTCGCACCGAATTCCATGAGCGAGCCGGAATCGATATGGCCTCGTTGCCGCGACCACTGTGGTTGAGCGTGGACGAGGTGGTGGCCGGTTCGCTGCATGATCTGGAGAGAGACCGGGTGATCAGCGTGCCCGGTATGCAGTACAAGGCGATCGTCGCGATCGCCGGGCTCATCCCACGATCCCTGGTGACCCGCCTGAACCGGGGCCTGTTCAACGCACGCGGAAGGACATAGACACAGCAATGCAGGTAACGACGACCGACCGGGACAGACTCGCGGCACTGGTGCGCGACCTCGCCGTGGTGCACGGCCGGGTGACCCTGTCCTCGGGCAAGGAAGCCGACTACTACGTGGACCTGCGCCGGGCCACCCTGCATCACGAGGCGGCACCGCTGATCGGCAAGCTGCTACGTGAACTGGTGGCGGACTGGGACTTCGAGTCGGTGGGCGGGCTCACCATGGGCGCGGACCCGGTGGCGGCCGCGGTCATGCACGCGCCGGGGCGTCCGATCAACGCGTTCGTGGTCCGCAAGGCGGCCAAGACGCACGGCATGCAGCGCCAGATCGAGGGCCCGGACATCGTGGGCAAGCGGGTGCTGGTGGTCGAGGACACCACCACGACCGGTAACTCCCCGATCACCGCGGTGCGCGCGCTGCGCGACGCGGGCGCGATCGTGGTGGGTGTGGCGACGGTGGTGGACCGGGAGACCGGCGCCGACGGCATCATCGCGGCCGAGGGCCTCGAGTACCGCTCGATCCTGGGCCTCAAGGACCTAGCCCTGGGTTAGGACATATGTCCCTACCTTCGGGTTAACGAGACATAGCTCTGGGCTGAACCCTTGCTCTGAGTTAGCCTGGTGCTGGTCTTACGTCCGACAAAGGTGTTGTGAAAGGGTCGTGTGAGTCACCTGTGGTGAGCATTGCTATCAACAAAGGTCATCAGAACGTCGCAATGCTCGGCATCGGCGCCTACCGGCCCCAGCGCCTCGTCAGCAACGCCGATGTGTGCGACACCCTGGACTCCACGCCCGAGTGGATCTTCGAGCGCACCGGCATCCACAACCGCCGCTGGATCTCCGGCGACGAGACCCTGCGCACCATGGCGGTGGCGGCGGGCAACCGGGCGCTGAACAACACCGGCATCGACCGATCCAAGATCGGCGCGCTGCTGTTCTGCACCTCCAGCTGGCTCAAGCTGACCCCGCACGGCGCGCCCAGCGTGGCCGCCGATCTCGGCATGAACGGCATCCCGGCCTTCGACCTGACCTCCGGCTGCGGCGGTTTCGGCTACGGCCTGGGTGTCGCCACCGACATGATCCGTTCCGGCTCGGCCGAATACATCCTGGTGATCGGCGCCGAGACGATGACCGTCGGCCTCGACCCGAAGGACCGCGGCACGGCCATGATCTTCGGCGACGGCGCGGGCGCGGTCGTGGTCGGACCCTCCGAGGAGAACGGCATCTCCCCGACCGTGTGGGGCTCCGACGGCGAGAACGCCGAGGCCATCTCGCAGGACGTCGACTTCCTGGAATTCATGAACAAGGCGCAGCGCCTGCAGGGCACCGACCCGGCTGTCGAGGCGGTGGGCCGGATGTCGCTGCACATGGAGGGTCCCAAGGTCTTCCGCTGGGCGGCGGTCACGCTGCCGCGCGCGCTGTCGAGCGCCATCGAGGTCTCGGGCGTGGCCAAGGAGGACATCGAGGTGTTCATCCCGCATCAGGCCAATGCCCGCATCAACGAGCTGATGAAGAAGAACCTCGGGCTCGCCGACGACATCCCGATGGCCAATGACATCGAGAACACCGGCAACACCTCGGCCGCGTCGATCCCGCTGGCCATGGAGGAGATGCTGGTGACCGGCAAGGCCAAGGGCGGTCAGCTGGCGCTGCTGCTGGGCTTCGGCGCGGGCCTGTCGTATGCCGGGCAGGTCGCGGTGCTGCCCCCGGCTCCGGCCGAACCCAGCTTCTGATGGCCCGCCCGTTCCGCGCCGCGTTCGTCGGCGCGGCGGCGGTGACCGTGTTCAGCGCGGTCACCGGTCGCGAGAAATTGCAGTGGGTCGCGAAACCTTTGCTGATGCCGCTGCTGGCCGCGGACGTGGCGGTCAACGGCAAGTACCTGGATCGCACCGATCGCAAGGTGCTGCTCGGGTCGCTGGCGGCGGCCACGGTCGGCGACGTGCTGCTCATCGAACCCGATGACGATCGCCGATTGATCGCGGGCGCTTCGTCTTTCGCGGTCATGCAGTCCGGGTATTCGTGGCTGTGGTTCCGGCGTGGCGGTCGTCCGCGCGCGCAGGTCGTGGCGCCGCGGGTGGCGGCCTGGCTGGGCGCGGCGACGTTGATGCGGTTCAAGGCCCCGAATGTGGCTGTCCCGCTGACCGTTTACGGCGCGACCCTGGGGACGGCGGCCACGCTGGCGTCGGATCCCGAGCTGGCCCGGGACGCGAAGAATATCGCGGGCGTGAATGTCCCGAATGCGGACCCGCGCAGCCGTCTGGGTCTCGGCGCGCTGCTGTTCACGCTGTCGGACGGATTGATCGTGCTGCGCCGCATTTTCGCGCGCGGTGAGCAGTCCCGCCGGATCAGCGAGGGCGTCATTCTCGGCACTTACGCGGCGGCGCAATACTTGCTGGCGGATCCGCGCGCGCATCGGTAATCGAATCGGCGATCATGATCGGGGAATCAAGTCCCGGTCCTGATATTCACGAGTCGTGAAATCGTGTTGGCCGCCGCTGTTCCGGCGCGGGATTCGGTCCACCAGGCGGTATGGCCGAGAAAGTACTCGGCATAGGCGATTTCGGCATTCTTCGCATTGCCGCCGGGCACGACGCCGAGGAAGTAGTCGATCTCCGACAGCTCGTACTCGCAATGCACGAGGGGGAGAAGCGCGGGAAGGGCGCGGCGTTCGGCGAGGGTCAAATTCCGTACCGATTGGTATTCCTGAAGGAGGGCCTCGACCTGATCGAAACGGAGGTGCGCGGGCCCGCCGCCGCGGATCGAAATCCAGTCCACGGCACAGCGTTCGATGGCGGTCGCGAGATCATGGATCGCCGTGGTGCGGTCGCACAGGCCGAAATCGATGACGGTGGACACCTCGCCGTCCCGCCAGAGCAGATTGGTGCCGTGCCAATCATTGTGCGTCCACAGCGGTTCCAGGTCCGCGAGCAGCGGGTACAGGCGTTCGTGCGCCGGAAGGTGGACGCGCGCCATATCCCCGCGCCAGTCGCGCTCGGCCAGGAATTCACCCAGTGCGGGACGCTGCCGCGCCCGATCGGCCACGGCGGCAACGGGATCGGCGGCGGCGACGAGAGTGAAGCCCGCCATCAGTGGCCGCGGGGGGCGGGCCGGGGCGTGGTATCCGGCGGCCGCCAGGTGTAGCCGGGCCAGCATCCGTCCGGCGGCACCCGCCTCGGCAGGGGAGTGGTAGGGCGTCCAGGAGAAGACGCCCGCGTATTCGTCGACGCCGTGGCCGAGTTCCTGTACCTCGTAGGCGAATTCGCCGAGGTCGACGGTGTGGAGCAGGCGGGGCACCGGAATCCCGCCCGCCCGCAGATGATCCATGAACCGGTGTTCCTCACCGAGCGCGGCCGCGTCCCGCAGCGTGCGGGGCAGTCGTTTGAGGATGACCTCGCGCCCGTCCGGCAGCCGCACCCGCGCCGTCGCCGACAGCGGACGCGGGCTGCGCCATTCGATCACCGCGTCCGTGCCCAGCACCGCCGCCACTTCGGTGGAAGTCAGTGCGGGCCAGTCGGGTTCGACCAGCGGGTCGAACCCCATGCCGTAGACGCGGCCGTCGGTCATCCCCGCCGCAACCGGACCAGGAGCGCGGTCACCACCGCGGCGGCCAGGAAGGAGTAGAGCGAGGCCGAGGACCACCAGCCGGGATGGATGTGCAGGGCGTCCTGCGCCTTGGTCCAGAAATCGGTCCACCAGGTGATCGAGCCCGGATTGAACAGCTGATACGTCACGAAGCCGATTGCCCACGGCAGCAACATGAGTGGCCGGGTGGGCGCGTTCTCGGTGAGGTTCCAGCCGGTGCGACCGCGGCCGAAGAAATAGTCGACGACCAGCACCGCACAGAGCGGCACGAAGACCGATCCGATGAGGTAGAGGAAGTTGGCGTAATTGCTGAAGTCGCGAACCGGCAGAGCCAGCAGCGTGACGAGCAGGCCGACCAGTCCGGCCAGCAGGCGGCGATCCACCCGCGGCAGCAGGTTCTGGATCGACATGGCCGTCGAGTAGATATTCGCGAAGGACTGATCAGATTCGCGCAGCACCAGCACCGCGAAGAACAGCCAGCCCGCGGTCACGCCGAGGAAGGTGTCGAAGATGCGGTCGGCGCTACCGGCTTGCAGGATCGCCAGGATGCCCAGCACGTAGCACCAGACCTGCGCGATGGAGTAGCCGAGCACCGTCGCACCGGCGGCCGTCTTCGCCGTGCGTGAATGTCGGGTGTAGTCGGCCGCCAGCGGCACGAAGGAGATCGACACCGCGAGGGTGGAGTCCACGGCGGGCCAGAAGCCGCTCCAACTGGTGTCCTTCGGCAGCGGAACAGGCTGGCGCAGTAGCTGAACGGTGAAGTAGATCAGCGCGATGGCCACCGCCACCGACACGTATTTGCGCAACGCGCGCACCGCGGACAGCGGCCAGATGGCCATCACGGTGGAGAGCGCGCCCGCGGCGACGATGACGATCCAGTGCGGGACCTTGTCGTGTGTCAGTGCGGAGACGCCCAGGGTGATGACCGTGAGTTCGTAAACGCCCCAACCGATGCACTGCACGATGTTCGCGACCGTGGGCACGTACGACAGCCGGGTGCCGAACAGCCCACGCAGTACCGCCATGGCGGGAGCTCCGGTGCGGGCTCCGATGGCGGCCGGTCCGGCCACCATGGCCGCGCCGACCACCGTGCCGACCACGGTGGCCAGCAGCGCGCCGACGAGCGGCAGGCGGGAGCCGTCGGGTGGGGTCAACACCACGATCGCACCGCTGAAGCCGATGAGGCTGACGCCCAGATTCAGCCAGAACGCCGCCTGGTCCGTGAATCCCAGGGTGCGCGGCGGTGCGGTGTCGAGCACCAGCGGCGCTTCCTGGTGTTTCGGCTTATCGGCGATCGTCATGTCGAGGATGCTACGGCCAGGATCGGGCAAAACTGGCAGCCAGGTGGCCCTGACCTGGATATATTTCTCCGACCTCTTGATTCCATGCCCGCCGCACGAAAGTGCGGCGGGCACGAGAGCCCAGGAGAGGACTCACGAGTCACAGGCAGAGCATGATCCGGTCGCGGTTGGACGGGTCCACCCGGATCGAAATGGTGCCGCCGACAGTGATTCTCGGCTTCACCACCGGTTCCACATCGAAGATGATGCTGCCGTAGTAGGTCTGCGAACCCGGCACCACCAGTTCGAGATCCAGTTCGGTGATCTCGGTGCAATGGTCGGTCCGCCGCAGCGGATGGACGGCCTCGATATTCGCCCAGCCCTCGAGCCCGTGGCGGCGCAGCCTGCGGTCGGAGCGGGTGGGCCGCTGGGCGAAGAGCATGCCGAGCCCGAGGAAGGTGCCGAATAGACCGACCAGCGTGATCACTTGGAGCGGGACGGTTCCGGGCGGCGTGAGCGGGACGATCCAGCCCAGCCAGACGCCGAGAGCGATCAGGTAGGCGGCTGTCACTCCGAGCACTGTTCGGATAATGCGCGCGTGGTCCATGACACCCTCCAACCACGGCTTACGGAACTCCAGGATAGTCCCGAATGTGGTCGCGGGTGAGCGAATTCAGCGAGGTCAGGGGGTGTATTGCGGAGACCGGCGGGGCGGCGGTACTCAGACCGACGCGTTGGAGGCGCGCAGGGCGGTGAGGGCGTCGAGATCGAGTGGCAGGGTCATGCCGTCGATATCGAGGGCCACCTGTCCCGTGTACTCACCGGTCGGTACGTAGCGCCCCTCGTGCAGCCGATTGGTCAGCAACCGCAGCGAATCCTCGGTCTCCAGCAGCCAATAGTGCGCGATTCCGACCTCCGCGTACTCGGCGAACTTCATCACCCGATCCACCCGCCGCGAACCGGGCGAGACGATCTCGATGGCGGCCAGCACATCCGCGGGCCGCACCCGGGTGGCGTGCTCGGCCCCGGCGGCGCCGCCCACGATCAGGACGTCCGGCACCCGCACGGTCGGCGGTGAGCCCTCGTCGACCAGCAATTCGATGCGCGCCATGGCCGCGACCCGGCGCGGCAGCGCCCGCTCCAACTGCGCGGCCAGCCGCCACACCGCGAGCTGATGCCGCGGTGGCTGCGGCGCGACCACGAGCACGCCGTCCACCAATTCGCGGCAGTGTCGATTGTTCTCGGGCAGCAGTGACCATTCGGCAATGGTGAGCAGGTGATTCGGCCAGTATTCAACCGATTTCAGCAATTCCGCGGAACTCGACCGAGTCATGCCCTCCAGTCTTCCACGGTCGGCAACCCCGCAGTGACCTTTAGCCTTTCAATCGCAAAACCGCGAGCACCCGCCGGTGATGCAGATCCGACGGCGGCAGTTCCAGCTTGGTGAAGATGTTGCCGATGTGCTTCTCCACCGCGCGTTCGCTCACCGTCAGCGCCTGTGCGATGGCCGAATTCGACAATCCCTGCGCCATGGATTCGAGCACCTCGCGTTCGCGCGGGGTGAGGCGCGCCAGTGAATCCTGTTGCCGGGCAGCACCCATGAGCTGGCTCACCACTTCCGGGTCCAGGGCCGTGCCGCCGGTGGCGACGCGGCGCAGAGCATCGACGAAATCGGTCACATCGGCCACCCGATCCTTGAGCAGGTAACCCACCCCGCCCGCGCCGGCGGCCAGCAGTTCGGTGGCATAACGGGTTTCGATCCATTGGGAGAACACCAGGACGCCGGTCGTGGGATGGCTGCGCCGCAGCGCGAGCGCGGCCAGCAGGCCCTCGTCGGTGAAGCTGGGCGGCATGCGGACATCCACCACGGCCACGTCGGGCGCATGATCGGCTACCGCAACATGCAGACCGGTCGCGTCGCCCACCGTGGCCACCACCTCGAATCCGCGTTCCGCCAGCAAGGCGGTCAGTCCGTCGCGCAGGATGGCATTGTCCTCGGCGATCACCACGCGCAACCCGTTCACGCCCTCGATCATTGCGGGCCCGCGAGCGGCAGCACCAGCGTGACCACGGTCGGGCCGCCGACCGGACTGTCCACGAACAGCGAACCGTCCACGCCCCGCGCCCGTTGTGCCAGCCCCGAAAGCCCGCCTGCCACAACGGCTTCACCCGGTGCGTCGGCCGGTTGCAGCGCGCCGCCCTGCCCGTTGTCGCGCACGCTCACCGCCATCGCGTCCGATCCGGTGGGCAGCACCGCCACCCAGATTCGGTTCGCGGCAGCGTGTTTCACCACATTGGTCAGCAACTCGGCCACCGAGAAATAGGCGATGGCCTCGATCGCCGGGCTGGGCCGCACGGGCAGCAGCACCCGCAGTTCCACCGGGACGGCGCAGCGGGCCGCGAGAGTTTCGAGCGCCGCTTCCAGACCGAGGTCCAGGGCGGGCGGATGGATGCCTCGCACCAATTCGCGCAATTCGGTCAGCGCCTCCTTGGATCCCGTGCGTGCCTGGGCGATCAGCTCCCCGGCATCGCTGCCGGTCGCGAGACGTTCCTCGGCACGGCCCAGCATCATGGCGATGCTCACCAGTCGCGCCTGGGTGCCGTCGTGCAGATCGCGTTCCAGCCGGCGCAGCGTGGCGGCGGCATCCTCGACCGCGGCGCGGCGGCTCTGCTGGAGCTCGGCCAGCGCGCGATCGCGGCGGCTGGGCGTCAGCAGCCAGAGCGAGAGTTCGCGATGCAGGAAGCAGACGCCGCGGATCAGCCACGGCAGCAGGAAGCAGCCGAGCACCCCGATCGCGGCGAAACCCAGTGCCCGCGGCCAGGTGTCGATATAGAAGTCGCCGAACTGGGCGAGCGAATGATGCGACACCCCGTGCTCATCCACGTTCTCCGGATTCAGCAGCGCCCACGGAATGGGTGACAGCGCCACGAATCCGGTGATGGCGATGACGACCAGCACGCCATAGCCGACCACCACCCCGAGCACGAACTCCAGCAGCAGGAAAAACAGTGCCCGCCACGAGGTCCGGTCGGTGAAGGCGGCGCGCAGCCAGCCGATCGGGCCGGGCGCGAAGGTGAACGGCGGCGGCTCGGGCAGGGGCGCGTCCAGCAGCACGACACCGAGCACCCGGTAGATCCGTCCCCAGACCCGGCCGCCGAGGATCACCGCCGCGAGCACCGGGACACCGACCACCAGCAGCGAGACGTACAGACTGCCGCCGAGCGCCAGGAACAGGTAGGCGGTCGCCAGGCAGCCCAGGACGAAAACGATGATCAGATAGGCGAATTCCTTCCAGACCCGCGGCCGGAACGGGGCGGTCACGAAGGTCCGGAGTCCGGAAGACGGACCGGTCCCACCCGGATCCGGTTGGGACGCGGGCGGATCCAGTGCGGGAATGGGCAGGGCGGCCGTATCGCTCATGTCTCCATCGTGTCGGTCGCGTGCGGTCGTGGGCGATAGGGCAGGCACTCAAATCCTGGGTGTAGCCAGCACTACCCCCTAGCATGCTGCTCATGACATACGACCCCCCGCCGCCGGGCTGGGATCCGCAGTCTCCGGGCCACAACCCGCAGCAGCCCGTGGATTTCAACAAGCAGCAACAGCCCCAGCAGCCCATGGGTTACGGCTACGACCAACCGCAGGCGTACGACCAACCGCAGGGCTACAACCCGCAGCCCGGCTACAACCCGGGCTACCCGCAGCCGACCCCGGGCTACTACCCGCAGTACTACGGTGCGCCGCAGCCGGATCATCCGCAGGCGGTGATCGTGCTGGTGCTGGGCATCATGAGTCTGGTCTTCTGCCAGCTGCTGGGACCGGTCGCCTGGGTCATGGGCACCCGGGCGCGCAAGGAGATCCAGGCGTCGGGCGGCGCCATCGGCGGCAGCGGCATGGTGACCGCCGGGTGGATCTGCGGCATCGTCTCCTCGAGCCTGATGATCGTGGTCGTCGTGGGGTTCGTGCTGCTCGCGGTCATCGGGGCGGTCGCGTCGCACTAGGATCGCCGGGTGAGTTCCGCCCCGACCGACGACGAAGCGCTCGCCCCCGGCCCGACCGAATGGGGTGAGCATCCGCACGGCGTCGGCCCGTGGCGCGACGAATTCGGGACCGAGCCGCCCGCCGATCCGCGCCTGGACCCGGAACTGCTGGAACACGGTGACCGGCGCAATGTGGTGGATGCCTACCGGTATTGGCGTCGGGAGGCCATCGTCGCCGATATCGACGCGCGCCGGCATCCCTTCCACGTCGCCATCGAGAACTTCGGGCACGACGCCAATATCGGGACGGTCGTGCGCACCGCCAACGCCTTCGCGGCGGCGGCCGTGCACATCGTGGGTCGCAAGCGCTGGAATCGGCGCGGGGCCATGGTCACCGACCGCTACCAGCACATCCGACATCACACCGACACCGCCGAACTGCTGCGGTTCGCCGCGGCCGAGGGCCTGACCGTGGTCGCGGTCGACAATGTCCCGGGTGCGGTCCCACTGGAGACCGCGACTCTCCCGCGCGACTGCCTGCTGCTGTTCGGCCAGGAGGGGCCCGGCGTCACCGAGGCCGCCAAAGACGGCGCGCTGCTGACCGTTTCGATCGCCCAGTTCGGCTCGACCCGCAGCATCAACGCCGGTGTCGCGGCGGGTATTGCCATGCACGCCTGGATTCGTCAGCACGCTGACCTGGGCAACGCCTGGTGACCTCCGACTCTCGGTAACAAAATAGCCACGAACATGGTTGTCCGATTGGCATTATTAGTCCCATGACATCGCGGACCGGACGCAATATCGAGCCGACCGCCGCGCTCTGGTCGGAGCGCGCAGACCTGGCCGAGTCCGCGATCCTCTCGCGCCACCTACGCACCCTGTGGGCGATTCCGGGTACCCAGCTAGGGGTGGTCGGCTGGCCCGCCACCAAGCGGGAACGGGCCTTCGCCTTCTGGCACTACTGGTGGCAGGCGCATCTGATCGACTGCGCGGTGGATGCCGCCAACCGGCATCCCACCCCCGCGCGGCAGCGCCGCCTCTGGTCCATCGCGCACGCCATGCGGCTGCGCAATATCACCGGCTGGACCAACAACTACTACGACGATATGGCCTGGCTGGCCATCGCTTTGGAGCGAGCCGAGCGCACCCAGGGCGTGGCCGAGGTTCGCGGCGCGCTGCTGAACCTGGAGAAGACGCTGGTCAACGGGTTCGAGCCGGAGTTCGGCGCGGTCCCGTGGCGCAAGGGTTCGGACTTCTTCAACGCCCCGGCCAACGGCCCGACGGGGATCGCCATGGCCCGGCTGGGTCGCTACCACCTGGCCCAGGAACTGGCCGACTTCCTCGACGCCAACCTGCGCGACAAGGAGACCGGTCTCATCTTCGACGGCATCCACCTACCCTCGGGCGAGGTGGAGAAGCCGGTCTACAGCTACTGCCAGGGTGTGACCCTCGGCCTGGAAACCGAACTGGCCGTGCACACCGGCGAAGCCCGGCACACCGAGCGCGCGGTCCGGCTGGTGGACGCGGTCGAGGAGCACATGACCGCGGGCGGCATCGTGGTCGGTGACGGCGGCGGCGACGGTGGCCTGTTCAACGGCATCCTCATTCGCTACCTGGCCTTGGCCGCGCTCATGCTGCCCGGCGACGAGCCCGCGCAGGTGACCGCGCGCCGCAAGGCCGCCGCGATCGTGCGCGCCTCGGCGACCGCGGCCTGGGAACATCGCCTCGACGTGGAGGGCGAACCGCTCTTCGGCGCGGACTGGCGCCAGCCCGCGCGACTGCCCGGCATCGCGGGCGCGGGCGTCTTCGAAGGTGGTTCGGTGAGCGCCTCGCGCAATCCGGAACGTGATCTGTCGGTGCAGCTTTCGGGCTGGAAGCTGATGGAGGCCGCGCACACGGTGACGGCCGCCGGTCTGTAGCTGGTCAGTGCCGCCGGATGACCGGCAGCGGCACGGTCGCGGCCTCCGCCGCGTCCAGGTCGAAATCCTCGGCGGGGCGCGCCATTTCGGCACGGTACTGCCGCACGCCGAGAATCGTGCCGAGAATCAGCCCGACGATCAGGGTCCCGATCACCGCGGGCATCAGCCACGACATATCCGTCAGGAAGCTGCCCGCGTAGTAGCTGGCCAGCAGGATCACCGGGGCCCAGATGATCGCGCCGATGGTCGAGGCGATCGTGTACTTGCGGTGGTCCATCCCGGCCGCGCCCGCGACCAGCGGGCACAGCGTGCGCACCCATGGAATCCAGCGGGCCACCAGCACCGCGAGGAAACCGTGCTTGTGCAGCATCGCCGACACCCGCGCGAGATTGCGGGTGTTGATGTATTTGCCGTTCTTGCGCGCCACGATGTGGTGTCCGGTGCGCTGGCCGAAGACGTAACCGACCTGATTGCCCGCGATGGCCGCGATCATGGTACCCACCGACAGCGCCCACACCTGACCCTCGCCGACCTGCGAGGCCAGCACCACGCCCGCGGTGATGAGCATGGAGTCACCGGGCAGGAACAACCCGATGATGAGTGCGCACTCGAGAAAGACGAACGTGAGCACGATCGTCCAGACCAGCACCGGCCCAGCCGTTTCGAGCGGTCCGAATCCTCCCGAGGCAAGGGCTCCGGAGGCGATGGTTAGCGGGGTGGTCGACACCGATGGCTCAGTGGGTCGGCTCGTTCGTCGAGGCAGCCAGCTCGGCCTTTTCGGGGTGCTGGCCGCGGTGCAGCAAGTTCTTCGCGACCGCGATGATGCCCGGGAGAATGGACACGAACACGATCAGCAGGAAGATCGCCTCGACGTTCTTGCGAATGAATTCGACATTGCCCAGGAAGTAGCCGAGCACGGTGACGCCGCCGCCCCACAGCACCGCGCCGATGATGTCGACGGTGGCGAACTTGCGGTAGTCCATCTTCGAGACACCGGCCAGCACCGGCATGAAGGTACGCACGATGGGCACGAAGCGGGCCAGCACGATGGTCTTGGGGCCGTGCTTCTCGAAGAAGGCGTGCGTCTCGGTGATGTAATGCTGCTTGAAGAAGCGCGTGTCTTCCTTCTTGAACAGCGCCGGGCCGATACTTCGGCCGATCCAGTAGCCGCTCTGGTCGCCGAGCCAGGCCACGAACGCGGTCGCGGGCACCAGCCACCAGATGTTCATCCCGGCCGGCGGGTGTGCCTGGGCGCTCAGCAGACCGCCAGTGAACAACAGCGAATCGCCCGGGAGGATGGGGAACAGCAGGCCGGTCTCGATGAAGACGATGGCCAAGATCGCCGGGAGCACCGCGTGCGAGAGCCAAGTCTCCGTCAGGAGGTGCATTGGATCCAAGATCGCGGGCAAGGCGGCATTGGTCGTCACGGCATCGGATACGGCCAGCAAGGTCACGGCCACCACAGTACCGGTACCTCGGACATCACACCGAACGTCGAAGCAACCTCACAAACTTGTGGGGTATGTGAGGCCATTGCCCCGGAGAAAAAGGGCTGTCCTATCGTGTCAGCTGACAGAATTTGTCGTACGCACCACACACAACACGGAGGTCACTGTGCCCATCGCGACTCCGGAGATCTACGCCGAGATGATTGCTCGGGCCAAGCAGAACTCCTTCGCGTTCCCCGCCATCAACTGCACCTCTTCGGAGACCATCAACGCGGCCATCA
>NZ_JBSGBY010000142.1:0-15308 GCF_053601505.1 Nocardia sp. NPDC004722 | reverse complement strand
GTCGGCTTTGAGCCTACAGGAGGACCGCAACGACGGCGGGCGCGAGGCTATTCCAGCCTCGCGCCCGCGTTTTCGGTGTCCCGGCGTTTACTTCGCCAGGAACCAGAAGTAGTAGAGGAAGATCGCCATCAGCACCCACATGATCGGGTGGATCTCCCGGGCGCGGCGCTTGGCCACCATGACGATCGGGTAGAACAGCAGACCCATGGCGATGCCGTTGGCGATCGAGTAGGTCAGCGGCATCATGATCACGGTGATGAACGCCGGGACCGCGTATTCGAGCTTGCTCCAGTCGATCTCACCCAGCGCCCGGGCCATCAGCACGCCGACCACGATGAGCGCGGGTGCCGTCACCGCCGAGACGTCGGCGAAGGTGGCGAAGATCGGGAAGAAGAACAGGGCGATCATGAACCAGCCCGCCGTGGTGACCGCGGTCAATCCGGTGCGACCGCCCGCCGAGACGCCCGCGGTGGATTCGACATACGCGGTGGTCGAGGAGGTGCCGATGATCGCGCCCGCCGCGGTGCCCACCGAGTCGGCGGCCAGCGCCTTGCCCGCGCGCTCGAGCTTGCCGTCCTTGGTCAGCAGCCCGGCCTGATTGGCGACGCCGATCAAAGTGCCGGAGGCGTCGAAGAAGTCGACGAACAGCATGGTCAGCACGACGACCACCATTTTCCCGGTGAAGGCGTCGGGCAGATGGATGATGGCCTGGCCGAAGGTCTGATCCAGCCCGTGCGGCATGGCCGCGACCGAACTGGGCAGCTTGACCAGACCGGTGACGATGCCGAGCGCGGTGGTGGCGAGGATGCCGTAGAGGACCGCGCCGTGCCAGCCCAGCACCAGGAACACCACGGTCACGACGAGACCGAAGAGCGCCAGCAGGGTGGTGCCCTGATGGAAGTTGCCCAGGTGCACGAAGGTGTTCGGGTCCGCGGTCACGATGCCCGCGCTCTTGAGCCCCAGGAAGGCCACGAACATGCCGATGCCCGCGCCGACCGCGAGCTTCATCTGCATGGGGATGGCCTCGATGATCTTCTCGCGGACCTTGGTGACGGCCAGCACGAAGAAGATGACGCCGGAGAGCAAGGTGCCCGACAGCGCTTCCTGCCACGGGATGCCCATGTGCAGCACGACGGTGTAGGCGAAGAACGCGTTGAGGCCCATGCCGGGTGCGAGGGCGACCGGGTACTTGGCCCACAGGCCCATGACCAGGGTGCCGAAGATGGCGGCGATGGCGGTGGCGGTGAACACGGCCTGCAGCGGCATGCCCTTGTCGTGCAGATCGCCGGCGGGTCCGTCGCCCAGGATGCGCGGGTTCACCGCGAGCACGTAGGACATGGCCAGGAAGGTGACGGTTCCGGCCATGAGCTCGCGCTTGAAGGTGGATCCGTGTTCGCTGATGCCGAAGTACGCGTCGACGCGCCCCTTGGTGCGCGTGCGGACGTCGGTGGTCATGTGTGGAGGTCTCCAGTCGGAGGAAGGTACAAAGGTTGCCATGGGCACCGTACTGGCTCTGTAGGTCTCCACATGAACCGACTCGGCGAATCGTGAGCTATCGCACCCGCCAGAGCCTTCTTTCACGGCCCTTACCTGCGCAATTATCGGGCTATTCAAATGATTACCGGCCGGTAATTTAAGCCTCTTGACCCTTACTGTCTGGGACGTTACAAATACGTAATCAGCCGGTGGTTTTCAGGGAACCGGCCAGGCAGAAGTAGTACGCCAGTGGTTACCGATGTCATCGACGCGGTCGCGGAGTTCGCGACCGCCCGCAAAGCGATCTGGGATGTGCTGCTCGACCCGCAGACCTATCCCCGGCTATTTTCCGGAATCGGCGCGTGCGAACAACTCGACACCGTCGACACCCATCCGACCCTGACCCTGCGGGTCGGCGGCATCGGCATTCCGGTCCAGCCTCTGCGCGTACAACTGCACCTCACCAAGCCCGGCGAAGGCTTCGAGCTGCACTGCCCCGACCACGGCAGCTTCGTCGCGATCCGGCTGCGCGGCGACCAGGACCGAACCCGGGTCTACGTCACGTATTTCAAGGCCGGGCAGGTGCATCCGATCCTGGCGCAGCTGCCCAATTCGTCGGTGGTGTCCTGGACGCAGGCCGGGCTGAAGCGGGTCGGCGATCTGATCGCGGGCACCCCGACCTCACTCCTCGTCAACGGCGAGGACTCGCCGATGAAGATGCAGGCCGGGGTGGCCAAGCGGATGGTCGCCTCCGGGGTGGTGCGCACCTTCCGGCCCGATGTCGGGCTCAAACAGATCGGCGGACTGGCCAAGTGGGGCTTCAGCCTGGGCGGCGGGTACGCGGCGGCGGCCGCCCACTCACCGCAGCGGGCGGCCGTGATCGACGACCGCTACGCCAGCACCTTCGACCAATTACACGCGCGCACCAGCGCTTTGGCGGGCGCGTTCACCGCGCTCGGCTTCGGTCCGGGCACCGCGATCGGCCTGTTGTGCCGCAATCACACCGGCATGGTCGAGTGCATGGTGGCGGCGGGCAAGTCGGGTGCGGACGCGGTGCTGCTGAACACCGGTCTGCCCGCGCGGCAGGTCGAGGAGATCGTGGCGCGCCATCAGCTCTCGGCGCTGTTCGTGGACAGCGAGTTCGAGCATCTGGTGCGGTACCTGCCCACCGAGCTGCCCCGCTTCACCAGTGACGACATCCCGCCGGATCCGGGCCGCACCACCATCGAGGAACTGATCGCCATGCGGCAGGAGCCGCCGCGCAAGCCGCCACGGCCGGGGCGGCTGGTGGTGCTCACCTCGGGAACCAGCGGGACGCCCAAGGGCGCGCGGCGGCCGCACCCCAAGGGTTTCGGGACGGTGGCGGCGCTGCTGTCGCGAATCCCGTTCGGCACCAACGAGACCATGTTCATCCCGGCCCCGCTGTTCCACACCTGGGGCCTGGGTGCGCTGCAGATCTCCACCGCCATCCGGGCGACGGTGCTGCTGGGTGACCGCTTCGACGCGGAGGACTGCCTGCGCCGTATCGCCGAGAACAAGGTGACGGCGCTGATCGTGGTGCCGATCATGGTGAACCGAATCCTGGATCTGCCCACCCATGTTCGCGCCCGCTACGACCTGTCGAGCCTGCGCATCGTGGCCAGTTGCGGTGCGCCGCTGGCGGGGGCGACGGTCCTGAAGTTCCTCGACGCCTACGGCGACATCCTCTACAACGTGTACGGCTCCACCGAGGTGTCGTGGGCGTCCATCGCCGATCCGGCGGATCTGCGCATGTCCCCCACCACGGCGGGCCGCCCGCCGCTGGGCACGAAACTCGGTGTGCTGGGCGCGGATCGGCGGCCAGTGCCGGTGGGCGCGACGGGGCGGATCTTCGTCGGCAATCACATGCTCTTCGACGGCTACACCGACGCCACCCCGCCCGACGAGGCCGACGGCATGCTCGACACCGGCGATGTCGGCTTCCTGGACGCCGCGGGCAAGCTTTTCGTGGCCGGACGCGATGACGAGATGATCATCTCCGGCGGCGAGAACGTCTTCCCGCGTGCGGTGGAGGAGGCGCTGTCGCATCTGCCGCAGGTGTCCGAGGTGGCGGTGGTCGGCGTGCCCGATCACGAATTCGGCCAGCGCCTGGCCGCTTTCGTGGTGAAGCGGCCCGGCTCCGGCCTGGACTCCGACATGGTGCGCAACTACATCCGCCACCGCGTCAGCCGGTTCTCGGTGCCGCGCGATGTCACGTTCCTGGATTCGTTGCCGCGCAACCCGACCGGCAAGGTCCTGAAGCGGACGCTCATCGCGCCCGCCTGATTCGGACCTGATCGCTACGGGCTGGGCGTAGCGATCAGGCCGAACTCGGCATCGGAGGCCAACAGCGGATGATGCGGCAGGATGCGGATGGTGTAGCCGACCGCGCCGGAAATCGGGACCGGGGTGGAGATGGTGAAAACCTCTGCCCCGGAATCGGTTCCGTGATGCCGCATCGGGAAGCTGTGGGTGTCGGTCAGATCGTCGGTCGGTGAGACCCGGCCGAGGACCGCCTGGACGGTCACGTCGCCGGGGGTGAGCCCGGCCAGGTCGATCCGCGCGCGCAGCGCGAGTTCCGCGCCGATCACCGGGATATCGGGCAGCCCGGAGCTGTCCACCTGCAGCACTTTCACACCGGGCCAAGCGGATTCGACGCGGCGGCGATACACCGACAGTTCCTGCGCGCCCTTGAAGTCATCGGCCGACACCGCGCCGAAGGCCGCGGCGGCGGGCGCGTAGTAGTCGACGGCGTAGTCGCGAACCATGCGCGAGGCCAGCACCTTCGGGCCGAGGGTCTGCAGGGTGTGGCGGACCATCTCCATCCAGCGCACCGGCAGGCCGTCGTGGTCGCGGTCGTAGAAGCGCGGCAGCACCGCGCGTTCCAGCAGTTCGTAGAGCGCCGAGGCTTCCAGGTCGTCGCGGCGGTGGTCGTCGCGCACGCCGTCGGCGGTGGGGATGGCCCAGCCGTTCTCGCCGTCGTACATCTCGTCCCACCAGCCGTCGCGGATGGACAGGTTGAGGCCGCCGTTGAGCGCGGACTTCATGCCGGAGGTGCCGCACGCCTCGAGCGGGCGCAGCGGATTGTTGAGCCAGACATCGCAACCCCAGTACAGGTAGCGGGCCATGGACATGTCGTAGTCGGGCAGGAAGACGATGCGGTGGCGCACGGCCGGATCGTCGGCGAAGCGCACGATCTGCTGGATGAGCGCCTTGCCGCCGTCGTCGGCGGGATGGGATTTGCCCGCCACCACCAACTGCACCGGATGCTCGGGATCGAGCAGCATGGCGCGCAGGCGTTCGGGATCGCGCAGCATCAGCGTGAGCCGCTTGTAGGTGGGGACGCGGCGGGCGAAGCCGACGGTCAGCACGTTCGGGTCGAAAACCTCGTCGATCCAGCCGAGTTCGGCGGGGGCGGCCCCGCGCTCGAGCCAGGAGGCGTGCACGCGGCGACGCACCTCGTCGACCAGGATGCCGCGCAGCGTGTTGCGGGTGGACCACAGTTCGCGCAGGTCCACGTCGCAGAGGCGTTCCCAGCCGCGCGCCTCCTCGACGAGTTCGTCGCCGATGAGTTCGCGGGCCTTGTCGATCCATTCGCGGGCGGCCCAGGTGGGGGCGTGCACGCCGTTGGTGATGGAGCCGATCGGCACCTCGGACGCGTCGAAGCCCGGCCACAGCGGCGCGAACATGGCGCGGCTGACCTCGCCGTGCAGTTTCGAAACACCGTTGGCGCGCTGGGCGAGTCGCAGGCCGAGGTGGGCCATATTGAATACCGAGGGATCGGCTTCCCGGCCCAATGCCAGGATGCGATCGACCGAAACACCGGGCAGCACCAGCGATTCGCGTTCCCCGTGCGCACCGCCGAAGTACCGGCGCACCAGCGCTCCGGCGAAGCGGTCGATCCCGGCGGGGACCGGGGTGTGGGTGGTGAAGACCGTCCCGGCCCGGACCGCGGTCAGCGCGGAGTCGAAATCCATTCCGGCGGACATGTATTCGCGAATGCGCTCGATGCCGAGGAAACCGGCGTGGCCCTCGTTCATGTGGAAGACGTCCGGGTCCGGCAGCCCGTTGGCGCGGGTGTAGGCGCGCACCGCGCGCACGCCGCCGATCCCGGCCAGGATCTCCTGTTTGATGCGGTGGTCCTGGTCGCCGCCGTAGAGCCGGTCGGTGACGGCGCGCAGTTCCGGATCGTTCTCGGCGATATCGGAATCCAAGAGCAGCAACGGAATCCGGCCCACCTGGGCGATCCACACCCGTGCCCGCAGCACGCGCCCCTCGGGCATGGCCACGTGAATGAGCACCGGCGCACCGCCTTCGGTGAGCATGCGCAGCGGCAGGCCCATCGGATCCAGGGCGGGATAGTGCTCGGCCTGCCAGCCGTCGGCGGTCAGCGACTGCCGGAAATAGCCGGAGCGGTACAGCAATCCGACACCGATGAGCGGCAAGCCGAGATCGGAGGCGGCCTTGAGATGGTCGCCCGCCAGAATCCCGAGCCCGCCAGAATAATTGGGCAGCACCTCGGTGACACCGAATTCCATGGAGAAATAGGCGATCCCGCGCGGCCCCTGCTGCTTCTGGAACCAGCGCGGCCGAGTGAGGTAGTCGCTCAGATCGGCGGCAGCCGCGTCGACCCGCCGCGTATAGGCGTCGTCCGCCGCCAGCTCATCGAGCCGTGCGGCCGGAACCTCCCCCAGCATCCGCACCGGATCATGCCCGACCTCGACCCACAGCCCGGGATCCAGCTCGGCGAACACATCCTGCGTCGGCCCATGCCAAGACCAGCGCAGATTGGTCGCCAACTCTGTCAGTGCGGTGAGCCGCTCCGGCAAATGGGCGCGAACGGTGAATCGACGCAGTGCCTTCACCCCTGTAGACCCTACCTGTGGACGTGTTGCCGCAGCTCACTAACACCGCCCCGACGTGAGCAAGCGCTAAGCAACCGATAACGTGTTTCATATGAGCGAGCAGCAGATCGAGGCGGTCGAGGACCAGCCCACCCAGGAGCATCACGAGGGCGGGTTCCGGCCGATCCGAGAACTGGGGCGCGACAACACCCGCGGCGGCGTGCACTACGGGGAGTTCATCGACCAGGTGCGTGCGCTGATGGACCGGGTGCGGCTGGCCGACCCGTCCGACGAGCAGGCGCTGGACGCCATCGCCATGCTCAAGGAGCTCAACGCCAAACTCGACGAGGCACAGGTCGACGAGTGGAATGCCCCGTCCTGGCACCGCAACGACCTGCCCTCGCGCGGCAACATCACGCTGCCGCCGTTCCTGGTGGACTCCGCGAGCAAGGAGGGCGTGCGGGCGCGCATCACCTTCCGCACCTTCCACCTGGGCGGCAATGCCGCGGCCCACGGCGGGCACATCGCGCTCGGCTTCGACGATCTGCTCGGCATGACCGCGGCCATCTACACCAAGCAGGCCACCCGCACCGCGTTCCTGCACGTCGACTACCGGTCGATCACGCCGTTGAACACCGAGCTGCAGGTGCACGGCTGGGTGGAGCGGCAGGAGGGCCGCAAGGTGTTCGTGCGCGCCACCCTGCACGACGGCGACCGGCTCTGCGCCGAGGCGCACGGCCTTTTCGTACTCCTCAAGCCGGGCCAGCAGTAATCACTCCGGTAAGTTCAGGGGCGTGACCGGCCGCATCGCAATCGATGACACCGCCCCCGCGATCCCCGGCGGCCGGCCGTCCAAGGCCGTGGTCGGCGAGGTGGTCCCGGTGCGGGCGGTGGTCTGGCGCGAGGGCCACGAGGCGGTGGCCGCCACGCTCGCGGTGCGCGGCCCGGGTTCGGCTCGCACACAGCGCATTCGCATGACCCCCGAGTTCGAGCCGGACGTGTTCAACGCGGTCTTCACCCCCGGCAAGCCGGGTCGCTGGACCTTCCGGATCGAGGGCTGGGGCGACCCCATCGCCACCTGGCGTTCCGGCGTCGAGGCCAAGCTCGCGGTCGGGCAGAGCGCCGCGGACCTGGCCAATGATCTGGAACTCGGCGCGCGCCTGCTGGATCGGGCCGCGCAGGCGGTGCCCCGGCAGCAGTGGGAGATCCTGCGCGACGCGGCCGCCGCGCTGCGCAGCGACGCGCAACTGCCCGCCCGGGTGGCCGCGGCCTTCAGCACCGAGGTGGGCGCGATCCTGCGGGCAACGCCGCTGCGGGAGTTGGTGACTCACGGCCCGCTGCACATCGTCCAGGTGGAGCGGCAGCGCGCGCTCTACGGGGCCTGGTACGAATTCTTCCCGCGCTCGACCGGCGGCTGGGACGCCGACGGCGAGCCCGTGCACGGCACGTTCGGCACCGCCGCCAAGGAACTGCCGCGCATCGCCGCCATGGGTTTCGACGTGGTGTACCTGCCGCCCATCCATCCGATCGGGACGGTGAACCGCAAGGGGCCCAACAATTCCCTGACGGCCGGTCCGTCGGATGTCGGCTCGCCGTGGGCGATCGGCTCGGCCGAGGGCGGCCACGACGCCATCCACCCGTTGCTCGGCACCGAGGCCGACTTCCTCGACTTCGTCGCGGCGGCACGGGAATTGGGTATGGAGGTGGCGCTGGACCTGGCGTTGCAGTGCGCGCCGGACCACCCGTGGGTGCTGACGCATCCGGAATGGTTCACCACGCTACCGGACGGCACCATCGCCTACGCGGAGAATCCGCCGAAGAAGTATCAGGATATCTATCCGCTGAATTTCGACGACGATCCCGACGGGCTCTACGCCGAGGTGCTGCGGGTGGTGCGGCATTGGATCGGATTGGGCGTCACCATATTCCGGGTCGACAATCCGCACACCAAACCCGCCGATTTCTGGGAATGGCTGATCGCCGCCGTGCACCGGAAACATCCGGACATTATTTTCCTGTCCGAGGCATTCACCCGCCCGGCCCGCATGTACGGATTGGCACGGCGTGGATTCACCCAGTCCTACACGTATTTCACCTGGCGCACGCACAAGCACGAAATAGAGGAATTCGGCAGGGAATTGGCCGCCAAGGCCGACGAGGCGCGAGCCAATCTGTTCGTGAACACGCCCGACATCCTGCACGAGAGTCTCCAGCACGGCGGGCCGGGCATGTTCGCGATCCGCGCGGTGCTGGCGGCCACCCTCGGCCCCAGCTGGGGCGTGTACTCCGGTTTCGAACTGTTCGAGCATCAGGCGGCGCAGGCGGGCAGCGAGGAATACCTGGATTCGGAGAAGTACCAGCTGCGGCCGCGGCGTTTCGCGGAAGCGGCCGCGCGCGGGGAATCGCTGGAGCCGTGGCTGACCCGGCTCAACGAGATCCGGCGCGCGCATCCGGCGCTGCAGCAGGTGCGCTGCATCCATTTCCACGCCGTGGACAATGACGCGCTGCTGGCGTTCTCGAAGCTCGACCCGACCACCGGTGACGCCGTGCTGATGGTGGTGAACCTGGACCCGTTCAACGCGCAGCAGGGCCAGCTCTCGCTGGATCTACCCGCCATCGGCCGCGAATGGCACGACCGGCCGGTGGTCTACGACGAGATCAGCGGCGAGGAATACCACTGGGGCCAGAGCAATTACGTGCGCCTGGACCCGGCCCGCGCGGTCGCGCACATTCTCGCGCTACCACCGGTGCCCGCGGCCGCGCGCACCGAACTCGCGCATCGCAGCACCTTCCGATGAGCCGGACGCCACGATGAATCGACGCGATCTCCTGCTGCTGGCGGCGGGCACGCATCCCGATCCGCACACCGTGCTGGGCGCGCACCCGCATCCGGACGGGACGATCATCCGGGTGCTGCGGCCGCACGCGGAGACGGTCGCGGCACGCATCGGCGGGGTGGATCATCCACTGGCGCACAGCGAACACGGCGTCTTCGAGGCGGTCGTCCCGTTCCCGGAGCTGTGGGACTACCGCGTCGTCACCTCCTACCCGGGCGGGCGCACCGTGGTCGACGCGGACGGCTACCGCTTCCTGCCCACCCTCGGCGAATTCGACCTGCATCTGCTCGGCGAGGGCCGCCACGAACAACTCTGGCAGGTGCTGGGCGCGCACCCGCGGCGCTACCCGACCCTCGACGGCGAGGTGACCGGCACCGCCTTCGCGGTCTGGGCGCCCAACGCGCGCGGCGTCGCGGTGATCGGCGACTTCGATGGCTGGAGCGGAAACACCGCGCCCATGCGGAAACTCGGCGGCTCCGGGATCTGGGAGCTGTTCATCCCCGGTCTCGGCGCGGGGGCGCTCTACAAGTACCGCGTGCACGGGGCCGACGGCCGCACCGTCGATCACGCCGACCCGATGGCCTTCGCCACCGAGGTGCCGCCCGCGACCGCGTCGGTGATCACCGCGAGCGAATACGCCTGGGGCGACGGGGATTGGCTGCGGCGGCGCACCGCCACCGATCCGCTGCGCGCGCCGGTCAGCGTCTACGAGGTGCACCTGGGTTCGTGGCGGCCCGGTCTCGGCTACCGTGAGATCGCCGAGCAGCTCGCGGAATACGTTGTCGCCCAAGGTTTCACCCACGTCGAATTGCTGCCGGTGGCCGAGCATCCGTTCGGCGGCTCGTGGGGTTACCAGGTCACCTCCTATTACGCGCCGACCGCCCGTTTCGGCTCGCCCGACGACTTCCGCTTTCTGGTGGATCACCTGCACCGCAAGGGAATCGGCGTGCTGCTCGACTGGGTGCCCGCGCATTTCCCGCGCGACGAGTGGGCGCTGGCCCGATTCGACGGCACCGCGCTCTACGAGCATTCCGACCCGCGTCGCGGCGAGCAACTCGACTGGGGCACCTACGTTTTCAACTTCGACCGGCACGAGGTCCGCAACTTCCTGGTCGCCAACGCCCTGTACTGGATCGAGGAATTCCACCTCGACGGCCTGCGGGTGGACGCCGTCGCCGCCATGCTCTACCTCGACTACTCGCGCCCGGACTGGGAACCCAATATCCATGGCGGACGCGAGAACCTGGAGGCGGTGTCGTTCCTGCAGGAGATGAACGCGACCGTCCACAAGCATCATCCGGGCGTGCTGACCATCGCCGAGGAGTCCACCACCTGGCCCGGCGTCACCCGCGCCACCGAGGTCGGCGGTCTCGGCTTCACCATGAAATGGAACATGGGCTGGATGCACGACACGCTCGGGTATCTCGCGCACGACCCGGTGTACCGGAGCTGGCACCACAACGAGGTCACCTTCTCGCTCACCTACGCCTGGAGCGAGAACTACGTGCTGCCCATCAGCCATGACGAAGTGGTCTACGGCAAGGGCACACTCTGGACCCGCATGCCCGGCGACGATTTCACCAAGGCGAGCGGCGTGCGCGCGCTGCTGGCCTACATGTGGGCGCATCCCGGCAAACAGCTGCTGTTCATGGGCCAGGAGTTCGGGCAGTTCCGGGAATGGGACCACGACCGCGGCCTCGACTGGCACGAATTGGAAAACCCGCTGCACCAAGGCATTCAGGCGCTGGTCGGCGATCTCAACCGGCTCTACGTGGCCTCCCCCGCGCTCTGGAGCCAGGACACCTCACCCGGCGGCTACGCCTGGATCGACGCCGACGACCGCGACAACAACGTGCTGTCGTTCCTGCGCTACGGCACCGACGGATCGATCCTGGTGTGCGTCTACAACTTCTCGGGTCGCCGCCACGACGACTACCGGATCGGATTGCCCGAACCGGATTCGTGGTACGAGGTGCTCGATACCGATGCCGTCGCCTACGGCGGCAGTGGCATCCTCCGGCCGGCGGCGATTTCCGCGGAGCCGGTGCCATGGCACGGTCGGCCCGTCTCGGCAGTGCTGGCACTCGCACCGCACAGCGCGCTCTGGTTGTCGAAAACCCCTCCGGCCGCACGCGACTGAGTCATGCCCCCAGCGGTCGGGGCACGGAAATCAAGGTCAACCCTTTCCGAATGGAAGCGGGTACGACTGGAACCAGCGGCGTCGCAACCGAATTGCCTTTACACCTGAAGGATGAATCTGCATGAAGAAACTGGGAACCTTCGCGCTCATCGGTGCGGCCGCGGCCGGAATCCTGACCGCGGGCGCGGGTATCGCCGCCGCCGACGAGCCCGTCAGCGCCACGCCGATCATCGCGCCCGGCGAGCCCGACCCGACCGGCACCGGATCCTCCCAGCTCATCAAGACGCTGAGCGACCTGGCCACCGGCAGCGGTAAGGCCGGAACCACCAAGTAGCACCACCGGTTCCCCACCCTGCGGGGAGTGTGGGGAACCGCGGCCTCCGGCCACCCGTGATCCGGCCCGGCTATTCGGGCCAGGCGGGCGAACGACCCAGGACCGCGAGAATCCGGTCCAGCCCGGATGCCTCCGGCGCATCCACCACCGGCGCGAACGACGAATCCGGCTTTTCCCGATACTCGCCCTGCGGCACCGCCTCGGCCACCGGCACGCCCGCGGCCAGCAGATCCTCGTCGAATTCGACGCTCTTGCCCAGCGCCCGGGCGAGGTCCCAGGTGTGGACGATGTAGTCGATGAAATGGAAGCTGATGGCCAGCGGCGCGGGAATCACGATCCCGCCCTGCAGCTCCGGCAGCGGGAACTGCCGCTCCAGCACCCCCGGCTCCGCGAATGCCGCGAGCACCGCCTCGGCCGCCGCCCGATACTCACCGACCGGATCATCACTCAACGGCTGCGGCTTCCACAGCGCCACATCGTCCTCACCGCGCGCGGACGCGGCGAAGCCGTGGTGCTGAACGATGCAGTGTTCCAGCAGATCTCGCAGATTCCACCCGGCACAGGGTGTGGGCCGCTCCAGATCCGCAGCGGTCAGGTCCGACACCACCTCGATGCTGGTGTGGACGGCTCGTGCGTCGAACGACAGCAGTTCGGTCCCCGACTTCAGCAATTCATCGTACGTGCTTATCATACGCACTAGCTTACTAACTTCGAGCGCGGAGCAACAGAGGAATCCGGCGATTTCGACACCACCGGTTCGATCTCGGGAGCACCCTGGACAAACAGAAAGATCTAGCCGGGAGGTCTCCCGTGGACGAGCGCACCAAGATCACACTGGACGAATCCGAGATTCCCCGGCGCTGGTACAACGTCATCCCCGACCTCCCCGCGCCACCGCCGCCGCCGCTGCATCCCGGCACCGGGCAGCCCGTCGGGCCCGAGGACCTCGCCCCGCTGTTCCCCATGGAACTCATCCGGCAGGAGGTCAGCGCCGAGCGCTATCTCGACATCCCGGATGAGGTCATCGACGTGTACCGGCTGTGGCGGCCGACGCCGCTGTTCCGGGCGCGACGACTGGAGAAAGCCCTCGGCACCCCGGCGCACATCTACTACAAGTACGAAGGCGTTTCGCCCGCCGGATCGCACAAGCCGAATACCGCTGTGCCGCAGGCGTTCTACAACGCCGCAGAGGGCACCCGCCGCCTCACCACCGAGACCGGTGCGGGCCAGTGGGGCAGTGCGCTCGCCTTCGCCTGCGCGCAGTACGGCATCGACTGTGAGGTGTGGATGGTCCGCGCCTCCTACGACCAGAAGCCGCATCGCCGCACCCTCATGCAGACCTGGGGCGCGACCGTGCACGCCAGCCCGTCACCGGTCACCGCGGCGGGCGCGAAACTCCTTGCCGACCATCCGGATTCACCGGGCAGCCTGGGCATCGCCATCAGCGAGGCGGTCGAGGTCGCCGCCGCCGACCCGAACACTCGCTACGCGCTGGGCAGCGTGCTCAACCACGTGCTGCTGCACCAGACCGTCATCGGCGAGGAGGCGCTGAAACAGTTCGCGTCGGCCGGGGAACGACTGCCCGACCTGATCGTCGGCTGCACCGGCGGCGGCTCCAACTTCGCGGGCCTGTTCCTGCCGTTCCTGCGCGAAAAGCTCGCCGGCCGAGCCGATCCTGTCATCCGCGCCGTCGAACCCGCCGCCTGCCCGTCGTTCACGAGAGGCATCTACGCCTACGACTTCGGCGACACCGCGGGCTTCACCCCGCTCATGAAGATGCACACGCTGGGCCACGACTTCATCCCGGATCCGGTGCACGCGGGCGGCCTGCGCTACCACGGCATGTCCCCACTGCTGTCGCACATGTACGAACTCGGCCTGTTCGAGGCGATCGCCAAGCAGCAACGCGAATGCTTCGCCGCCGCAGTCCTGTTCGCCAAGACCGAAGGCATCCTCCCCGCCCCCGAACCCTCCCACGCCCTGGCAGCGGTCATCGAGGAGGCGAACCGCTGCACCGCATCCGGCGAGGAGAAAGTCCTCCTCACGGCCCTGTGCGGCCACGGCCACTTCGACATGACCGCCTACGAGCGCTACCTCTCCGGCGAAATCCCCGACTTCGAACTCCCCCAGCCCCGCATCGACGCCGCCCTCGCCGCCCTCCCCAAGGTATGAACAAGATCAGGGAGCTCTCACTGCGGAATTCTGTCCGAATTCCCGCGGTGAGAGCTCCCTGATCTCGAAACTTCAGTACAGGGCGGCGGCCAGCTTGCGGCGGGCGGCCATGACGATGGGCTCGGCGGGGTCGAAGAGTTCGAAGAGTTCCAGCAGGTGGGTGCGGGCTCGGGTGCGGTCGTCGCCTGCGGTGCGCTTGACCTGGGCGATGAGTCGGTCGAAGGCGGCTTCCGGCTGCTGGTTGAACATGTCCAGGTCGGCGGCGGCGATCGCGGCGTCCAGATCCGCCGGGTCGGCGTCGGCCTTCGCGGTGGCGGCGGGGTCGAGTTCCTGCACGCGGGAAAGGAATTGGACCTGACGCAGGGCGGCCTTCGCTTCCGCGTTGTTCGGCTCGGCGGTCAGGATCGCCTGGTAGGCGGTGATGGCGGCGTCGAAATCGCCGTTCTCCAAGGCCTCTTCGGCGGCGACGAAGCGCGGGTCCTCGGGGACCTCGGGCTCGGCGGCCTCGCCCGCGCCGACGCCGGGGAGCTTGCCGCGCACCGCGTCGATGACGGCGGCCAGCCACTGGGTGACCTGCTCCTCGGGCTGGTTGCCGGTGAAGTCGGCCAGCGGCTGACCGGCGGCCACGGCCACCACGGTCGGGATGCCCTGCACGCCGAACGCCTGCGCGATACGCATATTGGCCTCGGCCTCGACGGTGGCCAGATCCCAGTCGCCGCCCGGCACGACCAGCTTCTCGAGGAGCTTCACCAATTCGATGCTGCCCGGGCTGCGCTGCGAGTACAGCGCCACCACCACCGGCACCTGGGTGGAGCGCCGCAGCACTCGATCCTCGAAATTGGCCTCGGTGACGGCGTGGTCGCCCGGCACATCCGCGGCGGAAGCGGCGGGCTGCTTGAGGGCGGACAGGTCAACCGCGCCCGACATGGCGGCGGCTGCGGCGGCGGAGGGACGGCGTGCGGGTCGAGTCACGACATCCAGTTTGTCACGAACGCGCGGCGGCAGGTGTCGCGGCCGCGCTCAGCTCACCCAGCTGACCGGAGTTGATCGCCCACCGCTCGAACCACACCGAGGTGAACGGCACCACGGACGACAGCAGCGCCAGACCCGTGGTCTTGCCGGGCCATTCGAATTCGCGTGAGGCCAACAGGCAGTTGATGGCGTAGGCCAGGAACACGATGCCGTGCAGCATGCCGAACACCATCACCGGCCACTTGATCGGCTGATCGGCGATGCCGATCGCATCCGCGCGCTTGAGCGCCGAGCCGATGAACAGCAGCACCCAGGACGGGACCTCGAGGAGGCCGAAGAACCGCACGCGCTTCGCGACCGTGGACAGGTCGAACAGATCACCCATGGGGTCCATTCTGCCGGACCGACTACGACGCTCCGTCGTGGAGCTGGTCACACCCGCTTTCTGCGGGTGGGGAGGATTCTTGGGGGCAAGCCCCCAAACCCCCGAGGGAAGATTCAATGGCGGCGCCCCG
>NZ_JBSGBY010000141.1:0-15314 GCF_053601505.1 Nocardia sp. NPDC004722 | reverse complement strand
GCCTTGGTGTAGCGCTCCTGGATTTCGGCCCAGTTCACCACGTTCCAGAACGCCTTGACGTAGTCCGCCTTGACGTTCTTGTACTGCAGGTAGAAGGCGTGCTCCCACATGTCCAGGCCGAGCAGCGGGATGATGCCGAGCGGCACGTTGCCCTGCTGGTCGGTGAGCTGGAAGGTGAGCAGCTTGTTGCCCAGGGTGTCGTAGCCCAGCCACGCCCAGCCGGAGCCCTGCAGGCCGTTGGCGGCCGCGGAGAACTGCGCGACGAACTTGTCGAACGAGGTGAACTCCTCGTCGATGGCGGCGGCCAGGTCGCCGACCGGCTTGTCGCCGCCGTCCTTCGACAGGCTCTTCCACCAGATGGAGTGGTTCACGTGGCCGCCGAGGTGGAACGCGAGGTTCTTCTCGTTGAGGAAGATGGCGGCGTGGTCGTCCTTGGCGCGCGCCTCTTCCAGCTTCTCGAGGGCGGCGTTCACACCGGCGACGTAGGCCGCGTGGTGCTTGGTGTGGTGGATCTCGTTGATCTGCCCGGAGATGAAGGGCTCCAGAGCCGAGTAGTCGTAATCGAGTTCAGGCAGCGTGTAAACAGCCACGATGTCCCTTTCCGTGTCGGGGCCGTGCGCCCCCGGGAAGTTCCGGGGGACACTCAACCATCATTCGTACACCCGCTCGTCTGCAACCGGGCTGCGTGCCCCCACATTCCGGCAGATGTATATGTTTCCCAACCCTTGGAATACCCGTGAACGCAACATCAATCGCCGGTCTGGCCGGGTCCCGTAGCATCGAGTCATGTCGTGGTACGACGAGTTCGTTGGACGTTTACGACTACCGGAACCGACGATGGTGACCGCTGAGCAGGCCCTGCCCGGCCGTCCGGAACCATTGGTAGTCCCGAACCGGCACTACGTCATCGGTCATCAGATCTGTCCCCCGTTCCCGGAGAACCTGTGCACGGCCGTGCTGGCGATGGGCTGCTTCTGGGGCGCTGAACAGGGATTCTGGCAACTCGACGGCGTGTACACCACCGCGGTCGGCTACGCGGGCGGATACACCCCGAACCCGACCTACGAGGAAACCTGCTCCGGGCGGACCGGCCACACCGAATCGGTGCTGGTGGTGTTCGATCCCACGGTGATCGACTACCCCGGAATTCTCGAAAAATTCTGGGAGAACCACAATCCAACCCAGGGCATGCGCCAGGGAAACGACCGCGGCACCCAATACCGTTCGGCCATCTATACGTTCGATGACGAGCAGTCGAAAATCGCCGACGAGAGCAAGAGCCGGTATCAGGAACGGTTGACAGCAGCGGGATTCGGGGCGATCACCACCGAGATCGCCCCACTGCCGGACCTTTCCGCGTTCTATTACGCCGAGGGCTACCACCAGCAGTATCTGGCCAAGAATCCCGGAGGCTACTGCCCCGATCACCGCACCGGCGTCACCTACTGAGCTACAGCGGCGGCACCACGTCCGGGCGCATGGCCCGCGGGTCGCCCGCGTCGTGGGCCTGCCACCAGCGGACGCCACCGGCGATGAAGTCCTGCAACGGGATCGGGTTGCCCTGCTTGTCGGTGACCTCGGCCCCGTCGAACCACACGCGCACGTCGAGTTCGCGCGGGTCGATGCCCTCTTCCTGGGAGAACTCCATCATGTGCGCGCCCTCGGTGTCGCGCAGCTCGGTGTCGAAGCTGAGCAGCTTGCGCCACTGGCTCCAGGAGCTGTCGGACAGGTCGAGGAAGTCCCAGCCGTGCAGGGCGCCGCCGCCGAAGCTGTTGACGGCATCGTGCAGGCCGTCGAGGGTGAGCGGGAGCACAACCGGCTCGAGATCGTCCCAGCGCTGGCGACGCAGCGAGGCGGCGACCCGGCTGACCCCGGTGAGGGTCACGTAGATGTCGCAGTCCTCCGGCGGTGGACCGTCCTCGGGCAGGGTCAGCACGTCGAGTTCGAGCCGTAGCGTGCCCGCCGCCGTGTCGACGTCGATGCCGAGGCAGGTCGCCTCCGACAGTGCGAGGTTGAGTCCCTTGATGTCCAGGCCGTCGAGTAGCCCCCTGCTCACAGTCATAGCGCCAGGCTACCGATCTTGCCTGGCCCGGCCCAGGATTTCCGTTTTTCGGTAGTGTTGTCGTTTTTTTCGGCGCGGAACGGAACCGCGCGCCGACCTGCGGCGTCAGACTGGTTGGGGCCTTCTGGGACAGAGGCGCCTAGGTCGGCCGCTCCGGAACGAGGAGGGGACTTCCGGATCGGCCGACCGGACGAATCGGTCGTCTATCAACCTGTGGATCAGGTTGTGGATTATGTGGATAACTCCCGAAACCGACCGTGTGCAGGTACGGAACTCCACGGCCCTCGCGCGCGCGTGGCAGGATCGAAACCGTGACGAACTCCCCTGTGCCCTCGGTGCCGATCGATGCCGTGCCTGCGGAATTCGATACCGCCGCCGTCGAAGGCGCGACGCACCAGCTCCTGGACGTCCGCGAGGACGACGAGTGGCAGCTGGGCCGCGCCCCGGGCGCGATCCACATTCCCATGACCGATGTGCCCGCCCGGCTCGACGAGCTGGATATCGACGCCGAGATCTATGTGGTCTGCCGGCAGGGCGGCCGGTCCATCGCGGTGGTGGAGTTTCTGAACGGGATCGGTTACGAGGCCGTGAATGTCGCGGGTGGCATGGTGGCCTGGCAGCAGACCGGTCGGCCGCTCACCGGTGACGGTCCCGAGGCGAAGATCTACTAGGCGCGGAGAGGTGCAGCGATGAACGGGGGACAGGTGCGATCACGATCCACCGTCGTGCAGCCGTGTGCCCGCTGCGGCGCGCGCTGGGCCGTGCAGGGCAAACCGCTGCACTGGTGTCCGCGCTGCCATGGCGTGCTGCTGTCGCCGGCCGCCGTCGACGCCCCCGCCGACCGCCGCAACTACCGCTGGGTGGCGCGCCCGCCCGGCCGGAAAACCCATGCCGCACAGCCCGCCCGGCGCGTCGTCGCCGTGGAGACGCCGCACTACCACCAGATTCCGCAGTGGGGTCTGCACGACCGGCCGCCCGCCGAGGCGATCGCGCCACGCCGCCCACTGGCCACGCTGACCGATCGGATCGATACCGCGCTGCTCGCGACCGCGGGCCTGTTCGTGCTGGCCGCGCTCACCGAGCTGGGCCGCTACGGGATCCTGCTGCGCAACCGCACCAAACTCATTCCGCCGTGGCTGCTGTGGATTTCCGACGCGTCCGTGACCGTCGCCTCGATCGTGGCCCCGGTGGCGGCGCTGGTGGCGGCGGTGGCGCTGGTCGGCTGGCTGGCGCAGACCCGCCGGGCCGCGTACGCGGCGGCGGGACAGGCGGATCCGCGCTCGCTGCGCGCGCTGGTGCTGGGTTGCGTTGTCCCCGTGGTGAATCTGGTCTGGCCGGGCGTGTTCCTGACCGAGACGGCCCGGCTGCGGATCGCCGCCGGCGCGGATCCGCGACTGCTGCGGTCGGTCCGGATCTGGTGGGGCGCATGGCTGCTCAACGCGGTGCTCGTCGTAGTGGCGGTCTGCTACCGGTTCGCGCATTCGCTGCAGGTGCAGGCCGACGGCGTGCTGGCGAGCCTGTGGACCGATCTGGTCGCCGCCGGTGTCGCCGTCGCCTCGCTGGCCCTGGTGCGCGGTTTCGCCGGGTTGGATCTGCGGGGCCGCCCGAAGACGGTGCGTCGCTGGGTGATCGCCACCGGGCCCGCCCGGCCGGTGATCGAACCGGTGTCGCCGGGGATGACCGGATCCGTCGGGCGCGCGCCGAGCGCGGGCGTCGGCAATGATGAGGTCGTCGCAGAACAACAGGAGGTAGTGGCGAAGTGAGCCGGGCCAGTCGTGCGCCGTTCGTGGTAGCGCACCGGGGGGCGTCGGCGGCGCGACCCGAACACACTCTCGCCGCCTACGATCTCGCCCTCCAGGAGGGCGCGGACGGCGTCGAATGCGATATCCGCCTGACCCGCGACGGTCATCTGGTGTGCGTGCACGACCGGACCGTGGACCGCACCTCGAACGGGTCGGGCGCGGTCAGCGAGATGACCCTCGACGAGCTGAAGGCGCTGAACTTCGGCACCGCCGTCGAGCCCGAGGGCGTGCTCACTCTTTCGGAGCTCATCGAGCTGGTGCTGGATTGGAAGAGCCGCCCCACCAAGCTCTTCATCGAGACCAAGCATCCGGTCCGCTACGGCGCGCTGGTCGAGACCACCCTGCTGGAGCAGCTCAATCGCTACGGCATCGGCGCCCCCGCCTCCGCGGATCACGCGCGCGCCGTGGTCATCTCGTTCGCGGCGACCGCGGTGTGGCGCATCCGCCGCGCCGCCCCGCTGCTGCCGACGGTGCTGCTGGGCGAATCCTCCCTCTACCTGACCGGCGGCGCGGCGGGCACGGTCGGCGCCACCGCCATCGGCCCCTCGGTCCGCACTTTGCGCGAGCACCCCGAACTGGTCGACAAGGCCGCCGCCGCGGGTCGCGCCACCTACGTCTGGACCTGCGACGATCCCGAGGACATCCAACTCTGCGCCGACCTCGGCGTGGACTGGGTCGCCACCAACCACCCGGCCCGCACCAAAGCCGTTCTCACCACGGCGTAAATCCCCCGCGCCAGTCGCGGGGCGCTCCCGGGGCACCCAGTAGGGTTGCTCCTCATGGGTAAGAGCAAGCGCAACAGTCCCAAGCCGGACAGTAATCGGGCGCAGAAGCTGGCCGCCCGCCGTGCCGAGCAGGAGGCGGCGTCGCACGCGGTGACGCGACCGTTCGAGGGCTTGGCCGCGGAATGCGATCTGGTCGCGCTGCGGGAGTTCGTGCCGTCGGCGACCGCCACCTTGAAGCTGTCGTCGAATGTGGCCGCCGAGCGGCCGGTCACCCTCGCCACGGTGCTGCCGGGCGCGGTCGCCGCGCTGGTGCGGGCCGGTGACGAGCCGGTCGGTTTCGTCGGCACGCAGGTGCAGTACCAGTCCGGAGACCCGGCCGCCGATCTGGCCGCCGCGATCCTGTGGACCCAGGCCGCCGCGCCGGGTGAGTCGCTGACCGACGCGGATGTCGAAGGCGCGCCGCGGCTTTCGGAGGTGCTGGATCCGGGCGCGGCCCTGGACCTGACCGTGCACCAGGACTTCAAGTGGTGGGTGCCCGAGGGCGTGACCCCGGACCCGCAGGTGGCCGCCACCATCGAGCAGGCCAATCAGGCGATCATGCCGTCGGCCCGCCTGGAGCTGGGCGCGGACGCCATCGGCGCGGCCTGGTGGGTGGACGCCGGTGAGAAGGCGCACGTGCGCTGGGTGCGGCCGGAGGACGAGGACCAGCTCATGTTGGCGCTGGCCCGCCTGCACGCGGCCGGTGATCTGCACCTGGGTGAGGGTTCGCGCTTCGCGGGCTCGTTCCGCACCCACGGCCTGCTGGTGCCGGTCTTCGATCTGGACCGCGAGCGGCACGCGAGCGAATGGGAAACTCCCGCACGCGAATTCGGTGCGAAGCTGGCCGCCGCGTTGCAGTCGGACGCCCCGCTGACTTCCGAGGAGCGCCGTTCTCGCGACGGGCTGCGTTCGCGTCAGGTCACCCTGCGCTGAATTCTTTGTCCCCGGGTTCTTTATCGGAAGATTTCTGAAAAGAATATATTTCGATCAGTTCCCGCCGCACACATACGACAGGCCCGGTCCAGCGCAACGGACCGGGCCTGTGGTGCGTAATTACAGCGAGCCACCCGCTGCGTGCGGAGCGCCACCGGCGTCCTTGGGGCCGCTCATTTCCCGCTGCACGAAATTCTCCAGATCGAACAGGTTGGCGCTCGCCCGCTCGGCGACGGTGAGCAGGGTCTTCATGGTCGCGACCTCTTCGACCTGCTCCTTGAGGAACCACTGCATGAACTGCTCGCCCTGGTAGTCGCCCTCTTCGCGGGCGGTCTTGGCGAGCTGGACGATCTGATCGGTGACCGCCTGCTCCTGCGCGAGCGCCAGGGCCAGCGGCTCCTTGGCATTCGCGAATTGCGAAGTGGCCGAATCGATCCCGGGCATCTCGACGGCAATGTCCGAATCGATCAGATACTGCGCGATCATCATCGCGTGATTGCGCTCTTCGACGGCCTGCTTGTAGAAGTACTTGGCCAGAACGGGCAGATCCGCATTGTCGAACCACATCGCGACCGCGATGTACTGGTGTTCGGCATTGAATTCATTGCGGATCTGGTCCTGGAGCAGGGCCTGGAACTTGCTGCGCTTCGTCTGGGTTCGGGTGGACATGCGGACGACATTAATGCCGGTCAAATCACGTGTCATCCAAGTACAGCCTTATTGAGCACAACCTAAATGAGGCAAGTATTGCCTAATTTTTTGCGTGTTTCGGCTAACTTCCGACGGTGGTGATCAAGTCCTGCGGCAGCTGTTGATCCTTGGCCAGCGCGTCGAAGAACGCACTCGCTTTCGTCTTGTCCCAGAGCAGCACATTGCCACTGCCCGACACATCCTCGAAGCCGCCGACCGGCACGGTGGTGGCGATCGGATTGTCGTTCAAGGCCCGGCCGAGCGTCGCCAGATTCCAGATGTGCGCGCCGTTGTCGACCTTCAGCGCCGCGGTCAGGTCCCGGACCAGGGGCCAGGACCGGAACGGATTGGCCAGGGTGGACGGGCTGGCGGCCTTCTTCAGCAAGGCGCTGAGGAACTTTCGCTGATTGAGCATGCGATCCAGGTCGGCGCGCGGGGTCGCGCGCGAGCGCACGAAGCCCAGCGCCTCGGGGCCGGAGAGCGTCTGGCAGCCCGCGGGCAGGTTGATCCCGGCCAGCGGATCGTTCATGGGCGAGTCCAGGCACATCTGAATGCCGCCGACCGCGTCGACGATATTCGCGAAGCCGCCGAAGCCGATCTGCGCGTAGTGGTCGATGTGCAGGCCGGTCGCGCCTTCCACGGTCTTGACCAGCAGATTCGCCCCGCCGACGGCGAAGGCGGCATTGAGCTTGTCCTTGCCGACGCCCGGAATGCTGACATACGAGTCGCGCGGCATGCTGACCAGCGTCGGCCGCCCCGACTTGGGGATGTGCACCAGGATGATGGTGTCGGTGCGCTCACCCTCGACATCGGAGGCGTCGCCGGTGGACAGCTGTTGTTCCTGGTCCTTGGACAATCCGGCGCGGCTGTCGGAACCGACCAGAAGCCAATTCGTCCCGGGCGTGTCGCCGACCCGTCCCTGGTAGTTCGCGAGCGCGTCGATCCGGGTCAGATGGGTGTCGACATAGATGGCCGCGGCGACCGGCAGCAGGAGCAGTACCAGCAGCAGCGACAGGATCCAACGGAACCAGTGCCGCTTCTTGCGCGGGCGCGATCCGCGCGGCGGCTTGGCATCGCCGCCGCGCCGCCGGACCGGGGGCAGCGGCGGCGGGGGAGTGCGCGGCGGGGTGTCGTGCCGGGGCGGGGTGTCGTGGAAGGGTTCCGGCTGTTGGGTGGGCGCGTAACCCCCGGGCCCGGCCGGCGACGGCCGGGCGGGGCCGCGATTGCCCTGCGGCGGAACCCGATTGCCCGGAAGCGGCCGAGGTGGGGCCGGATTGCGGGGTGGCACCTGCGAATACGCCAAGGGCGCGCCGGGTTCGTTGCGTCGGATCACCTGGGTTGGTTCCATACCCGGCCGGTCGCCGTTAACGGTCCGGTCGTCGTCCGGGGCCCGATGAGACGAGGGTCTCGGTGGCGGTCCGGATCTCGGTGGTTGCTGCGGGTACGCCGGGGGCTCGCCGGGGCGTCCCGGCGGCGGCTCCCGGCGCATCCGTGCAAAGTGCTGGGGGTCGTCGCCGTTCATCACTAGCGACAGTACCGACCGAGGTGCTCGCGTGGCTCGTTCCGATCGGATTACGGCAACCAGGAAACGTGTCCGCGCAGGAAGGTGTACCCGACGTAGGCGATCGTGTCGATGAGCGCGTGCGCCAGCAGCAGCGGCCACAGCCGGTCGGTGCGCTGCCAGTAGCGTCCGAAGATCAACCCCATCACCACGTTTCCGACCCCGCCGCCCAGACCTTGGTAGAGGTGGTAGCTGCCGCGCAGCAGAGCCGAGGCCAGCAGCGACCGGTTCTCGCTCCAGCCCAGGGCCCGCAGCCGGGTGATCAGGTAGGCGACCACGAGCACCTCCTCGGCCGCCGAGTTCGCCCACGCGGACAGCACCAGCACCGGCAGCCGCCACCAGTGCTCGAGCGAGCTGGGCACGATGGTGACGCTCACGCCGAGCGCGTGTGCCGCCAAATACAGTCCGAGCCCGGGGATTCCGATCACCGCGGCGAGCACCAGACCCGGCAGCACGTCGGCGCGCCAGCGCAGTCGTCGCACCAGCCCGATCGCGCGCGGCGCGATTCCGCTGCGCCACAACAGGTACAGCCCCAGCGCCGCCCACCCCAGCAACCGGGCCACACCCAGCAGTTGGAACAGCAGGTCGATGGTGGATTGTGTCGCCCGGGAAGCGTTGAGCGCCACCGTCTGCCCGCCCACGCCTTCCGGCGAGAGCGCGCTCTCGAGCAGGGACAGCGCCGCATTGGCCCCGCTCAGCCCGAAGGTGACGACCAGCACCACCGCGATCTCGAGTTTGATCGCCCGCCGCCCCTTCTCGGACGATTCGGGCGCGGGCCACGTGGGTGCGGGATCAGCCGAAACCATGTGGCCAATCTAGAGGTCAGATCCGGTGCACCCCGCCGTGGAAGGGATTGCCCGCCAGGGCGTGCACCGCGCGGCTGAGCGAATCGATGTCGTCGGCCGGGTGCTCGAAGGGGATGCGGATGTCGTGGTCGGCGTCGACGGCCTCGACGCGCAGGGTGACGCCGTAGCGGTCGATGGCCAGCGGATGGATGAGCGCGCCGCGGCGCAGCGCGTGCGGCAGCCGCCGGGCCATCCGGTCGATGACGTCGGCGTGATCGGCCTGCAGGTGCTGCAGCCAGCCCGCCTCGAGGGCGCAGAACGGGTCGGGCCGGGCGTCCCGCAGCCGGTCGTGATCGACCGAATCCGCGCCGGATTTGTCCGCGACCACGGCGGAATCGATGACCAGCCGCAGCAGCGTGGAGGTGTGCCCGACATCGAGCAGCGCCGGATGCGGGTGATCGGCGGCGACCGCCCCGGCCAGTGCGCGCTGGGCGTGCGAGGGCACGGTGTGCACCCAGCCCCGCAGCCACACCAGCGCCCGGATGCGCTCGCGCAACGCCAGGGGCGCCTCGTCGGTGAGTTCCAGCACCGCAGGCGATCCGGCGGTGCCGCAACCGAAGACGAGCCCGGCGGCGGTGGAGTTCATGGGCACCGCGACCACGATGTCGCCGCAGTGCCGCAGCAGATGCACCGAGGTGGGCACGGGGTCGAGGCCGGGCAGCGCCAGCATCGCGCTGTCGGCGTGCGCGCAGGCGCTGTGCACGCGTTCGGCGGTAGTGGGTGCGACGACCTGGGCCGCGTGTGGCATACACACCTCCGGAATCGGAATTAGGTAAACCTAAGCTAAGTGACGTGGATCGCCCGCGCAAGTGGTACGTACCGGATCGGTACGGTGAAGCGGTGCCGCATGATTCGTCCCACGCGCCCGAACCGGTCGCGCTGAGCCTGTCCGTACCGCCGCGTCCGGCGCGAGCGCTGACCGAGGATCTGGTTCGCCCGCTGTCCGCCGATCCGGGTGCCGAGGTGCTGGACCTGGCCTGGGGCGAGGTGGCGATCTCGGAGTTCCTGGTGCGAATCGTGCACGGCGACAGCGGGTTCGTGGCTCGCGCCGAGTCCGGGGAGCGGGCGCTGGCGGGCATCGCCGCGACCGTCGCCGCGCTCATCGGCGACGATATCGGCGCGGCGCTGCGGACGCCGGACATCGCGTTCCTCGCCGGATTGCAACCGGCGGCGGTCGAGGCGCTGCGTGAGGTGCTGTTGGCGATCGAGACGCCGGACGTCGCCGCCGTCTCCGCCGCGCTGAGTGTGCTCGGCAACTGAGCGCGCGCACGCTGCTCGCCGACCGTCGTCGGTGCGGCCGGTGGGGGTGCGAAGTTACCCAGGAGTTGGCCAAAGTCGGGGGTGACCCCGCACACGCAAGTAATGTCGTAACCGTGCCGCGTATCGCCTACTTCGGGCCGTCGGGAACCTTTACGGAGATGGCCCTCGCCAAACTGGAGTCCCTCGGTGCCTTCGAGGGGCAGGTCGAGCGTGTCCCGGCCCCGAGCCAGGGCGCGGCGATCGAGCTGGTGCGCGCCGGCAAGGCCGAAGGCGCGGTGGTGCCGATCGAGAGTTCCGTCGAGGGATCCATCGCGCCGACGCTGGACGCGCTGGCGCTCGGCCCCCGGCTGCAAATCCTCGCCGAGACCGATCTGGACGTCGCTTTCACCATCGTCGGCCGCCCCGGGCTCGCGATCGACGAGGTGCGGCGCATCGCGGCCTATCCGGTCGCCGCCGCGCAGGTGCGCATGTGGCTGGCCGTGAATATGCCGCTGGCCGAAATGTACGTGTCGGCCTCGAATGCCGCCGCGGCCGAGGATGTGGCCGCCGGGCACGCCGATGCCGCCGTCTCCACCTCGCTGGCGGGGGAGCGCCTGGGCCTGGCCACCCTGGCCGACGGCGTGGCCGACGTGGATCAGGCCGTGACCCGCTTCGTGCTGGTCGCCGCCCCGCAGCCCGCGCCCGCCCGCACCGGGACCGATCGCACCTCCATCGTCCTGGAGCTGGCCAACGAGCCCGGCTCGCTGATGCGCGCGTTCGCCGAATTCGCCACCCGCGGCATCGATCTCACGCGTATCGAATCCCGGCCGACCCGCACCGGCATGGGCACCTACCGTTTCTACCTGGACTGCGTCGGACACATCGACGACACCGCGGTGGCCGAGGCCCTGAAGGCATTGCACCGCACCGCCGCCCGGATCCGCTTCCTCGGTTCCTGGCCGGCCACCTCGGCCACCGGTACACCGCCGCCGCCGGACGCACCCGCCGCGGCCTGGCTGGCCGATCTGAAGAAGGGGGTGGCCGACCTGTGACCGGCAAACTCATCCTGGTGAGACATGGCGAGACCGAGGGCAATGTCGGCAAGATCCTCGACACTCGCCTACCCGGCCTGCCGCTCACCGAACGCGGTGTGGCGCAGGCGAAGACCTTCGGCGCGAACCTGCCGACCCCGCCGCAGCGGCTGTTCAGCTCCGCCGCGCTACGCGCGAGACAGACCGGCGGCTATATCGAGGCCGCCACCGGTGTCTCGCTGGAAGTGCTGGAGGATCTACAGGAAGTGCAGCTCGGGGACCTGGAAGGTTTGAATACCAGGGCCGCGCACGAGGAGTTCCAGAAGGTCTATCACGCTTGGCATTTCGGCGATTTGGCCGTGCGGGTACCGGGCGGCGAATCGGGTGAGGAAGTGCTAGCCCGCTATGTCCCCGCCCTGCGGCGGCTGCGCGCCGAGTACCTCTCCGGGCCGGATGCCGGGGATATCGTCCTGGTCAGCCACGGTGCGGCGATGCGGCTGGTGTCACGTGAACTCACCGGTGTGCCACGGCTTTTCGCCGCCAACAATCACCTGGACAACACCGAGACGATCGAACTGCTGCCGTCCGAGGGCGAGCTCTGGGAGTGCACCCGCTGGGGTCGCTACACGCCGCCGTTCGGTGACGCCGTGGATCCCACCGGCGACGATCCTATGGGTTAGGGAATTCCGTTCGCAGCGGCAGGGATTCGATCAGATCCTGGAGCGCGGTGCGGAAGCGTGCCGGGGTGCCGCCCGCGAACGAGGTCCACTTGGCGCCGTCGTCGGCGAGCGTGGTGATGGCCAGGAACCGGCCGTGCCGGGTGTTGTACACCGCGAGGTGATGGTCGGCCACTTCCCGGGAGCCGTCCCCGTAGCGCACGCCCACGATCTCCGCGTGCGAATTCACCTGCACCAGCGCCGAAGCGATAGCCTGCGCGTCGCGCGCCGGATGACACACCTTGGTCAGCCGCGCGGCCGTGGCGGCCGCGTCGCCCGCATCGTCGAAGATCGGCACCAGATCCGCGGTGGGCGCGTTCATTCCGGCCAGTTCCAGCGGCTCGGCCGGGCCGAGCGCGGCCAGCACCGTGCCCGCGAGATCGTGGCTCGCCTCGTCGATGACATAGGAACCCGGTCCGCGCAGCGCCACCACTTCGAGGTCGTCGCCCTTGGCCAGGCAGAACCGGTTGACCTGGCCTTCCACATACCAGCGCACGGCCAGCACCCAGTGCGGCCGGTAGAGCGCCCGCAACCGTTGTGCCAGTTCGGGATGCACCTGGTCGTCGTCCAGCAGGTCGCGGTCGGCCAGGGTGGCCGCCGCGGCCGTCATGGCGGCATCGTGGTCGGCGGCATTGTCGTAGCGGCCCACGGCATTCAGCACCACGGGCAGCTCGTCGATCTCCAATGTCTCCAGGAGATACTGCATTTCGTCCAGCGACAGCGTGACCGAGCGCAGCAGCGACGGCCCGCCGCCCGCGCCGAGGACGGTCACCGGTCGGCCAGCGGATCGCCGCCGATGACGGCGGGCGCGATGACCCGGCCGTCGGCGAACACCTCCACCGAGCGCCCGTAGTCCTGACCGCGGTGTGAGTCCTCGTCGTCATCGCCCTGGCTGCCGAGCAGCGGGCTGGTGCCGGAGGAACGGACCGGGGTGGTCGAGGCCGGAGTGGTCGCCATGCTCACCGGCTCGGCCACGGGCGCGACGGGAGGCGTTGCGCCCCCGGCGTTTCCGAGACCGCCGCCGAGGCCCGAGCCCCAGCCGTCCGGCAGTCGCAGGGTGCCGCCGCCATTGCCGATGCTCACCGAGCCGCCGAGGCCGCCGCCGTAGGACACGGCCTGCGTGGTCAGCGCCGCACCGCCCGCACCGGCGGTCACGACGCCCGCGCCCGCCATGGCGGGCATGCCCGCCCCGGGCACTCCGGCGGTCTGGGTGACCGCGTTGGCGATGCTTGTGATCGCCGTGGTCGCCACGTTTCCCGCGGTGGAGGCACCGCTGGTGACCACCGTTCCGGCCACCTGCGCGACCTGCGAGAGGGCGCTGGTGACGGCCGGATTCTGGACCAGGGCCGCGGCCGCGCCGAGCGCCGCCTGAATGGGATCGCCGCTGTTGGCGAAGGCGTCACCGCCCGCGTTGGCATTGCCCGCGCCCATGGCGATGGGCGGCGGCATCAGGAAGGTGTTCGGGGTGGCCACCATCAAACTGGTTGCCGCCTCATAGGTTTCCATCACCAGCGCGGCCCGGATGTCGAGGGCGAGCTTGGCCGCCTCGGCCGCCTCCGCGGTGCCGTTCAGCGCGCCGCCACTGGAGTACGCGGCCACCCGCGCGGTCTCCACGAGCGCGATCTCCGGCAGGCTCGGCATGGCGATGGAGGCCACGGTGTAGGCGGTGGCGTTGGCGGCGGCCTTGGCCGCCATGACGCCGGACATGACCGCCTGCTGTTCGGCCCAGCCGGTGAAAACACCCAGGCGGGCAAGCACATTGAGGCCGTTCACGCCCTCGAGCCCGACCCCGATCTCGGCCATCACCCGCGCGACGGTGGTGGTGGCGTCCACCCAGGAGGCGGTGAGCGCGCTCCAAGCGGTGTTGGCGGCCATGATCGGAATGGCGTGCGCACCGGCATTGAGGGTGACGGAATTCAGTTCGGCCATGCGGGGCAGCCAGAACACCCCGGTGATTCCCAGCGTCATGCGTGTATCTCCCCTTCTACACCTGGATCGCGGCCAGCCCGGCGGCGCGCATGGCGTCCTGGGCCAGGTACTGGGCGAGCTGGCTGCGCAGGGTGGCGGCCGCGTGATGCAGCTCGAGAATGCCCTGGGCGACGGCGTGGTCGTGGGTGAACGCGGCGGTGTTGAAATGCGCGGCGGCCAGGAAGGACACCTCTTCGGTGCCGGAGGGGAGCACGTGGGTCGCCGGTGCGGTCGCGCTCGCGGCGGCGGCCAGGCGTTCGGCGAGCAGGTCGAGTTCGAGGGACGCCGCGAGGATCACCTCGGGCTGCACGAGGACATGGCCAACCATGGATCGGGATCCCTTCTACGTTCCACCCCGGTTATGAAAGCTTGGACGCAGAGGTTTGCTGATCGGTTCCCAGCGCCGCTGTTCAGCCCCATCCCAGCTGATGGAGGCGCTCGTCGTCAATCCCGAAATAGTGGGCTATCTCATGAACCACGGTGATCGCCACCTCCTCGACCACCTCTTCTTCGCTGTGGCACATCTCGAGGATGGCTTCGCGATAGATGGTGATGGTGTCGGGCAGGACGCCCCCGTAGTGGCTGAAGTCCCGCTCGGTGAGGGCGATGCCGTGGTAGAGACCGAGCAGGTCGGGCTCCTCGTCGTTGCGCGGCTCGATGAGCACGACCACATTGTCGATGGCTTGTGACAATTCCGACGGAATCGAGTCGAGCGCATCCCCGACCAACTCTTCGAAGCGGTCGTCGGACATGGCGACGGGCATGGTTGCGGCTACCGTCCGCTCAGCGTGGCTGGGGGATAACCGGCGGGGCCGCGCCAGGCAGCGGCGGCGGGGTGTAGCGGCCGTTGTTGGGCGGCGGGACCGGGGCCTGGCCGTCGATCTGGATGTCGCCCTTGGCCGATCCGGTGATGGTGGCGAAGCCCTCCTGGTCCGCGCCCTTGCCGACCATGCAGTTGAGGCTGCGGGAACCCGCCAGCCAGCTGCGGGCGTCGAGGGCGTCCCAGAACAGGGTGAGGGTCTTGTTGCGCAGTGCGTCGGGGGAGCCGAGGTAGTCGCCGGCGTCCTTGGCGCACTGGTCTTCCATGAACTTGTCCTGATCGTCCTTCGAGGGCGGGCCGCCGCTGAAGTGGGTGGCCAGGTCCACGGTGGAGACGATCTCGAAGGCGTGCGGCTGGGTGCAGTCCACCGGATCGGTCGGCAGGTTGGACTTGATGCCGATGCAGGTGCCGATGTCGTAGACCTTCGACTGGTTGATATCGCGCACGCTGCCGGTGATGGGCTTGGTGGCGACGCCCTGGCTGCCGGAGACCTGCAGGCCGCAGCGCAGCGTGCGTTCGCCCGCCTTCCAGCCCGCCTCACCCGGATTGATCAGGCCGACAACGAATTTGCCGCGCGGGTCCAGCTTGCCGCCGAGGTATTCCTGGGCGGCGCTGACGCAGTGCTCGTCGCGCAGTTCGGAGAAGCGCAGCGAGTCCGGGAAGCGTGAGCCGGGCCCGAACTCCTTGCCCGGGTACTTGCTCAGGTCGACGTCCGCGGTGACCTCGAACAGATGCTTGCCGCCGCAGTCCACCTTGGTGAGGTCGCTGGCATTGGCCTTGGACCAGGTCAGGCAGTCGCCCTCCTTGGCGGTGCCGAAGGCCGCGCCCGCGACCGCGCCGGTGGGCTGGGCGGCCCCCGGCGCGTGCGCCTTCACGCGGTTGG
>NZ_JBSGBY010000140.1:0-15321 GCF_053601505.1 Nocardia sp. NPDC004722 | reverse complement strand
CGCCGAAGCGGCGGCCGACATCGTGGGCGAGCGGGATCCACGTCGGATACGCCGCAGCAGTTCCGCCATGCGCAGCAGGATCATCGCTTCGAATCGACGCTGGTCCGGGTGGTGCGCGTCGGGAACCGGCTGATGTCTCCCGATCCGGCCGTCCTCGGCCCAGCGCAGGCAGGTGTGCAGCGGAACGCCTGTGGCGCGGGAACATTCGCGCGCCGCGCGTTTCCGGTTCGATGCGGACACCGGTCACCTCCGCTCGGGCCGGGTCGGCTCGCTCCGGCCCTCTGGGCCCGTCGGGTGCGAGTTCTGCAGCACCGCGGCCAGCCGATTGCACACCCGGACCCGTTGGTCCGGTGTGCAATCGACCAGGAGTTTCCTCATCACGAGAACGATGACGACATCACGAACGGCTTTTGCCAGCACGACCAGAACCGACGTGGTGCAGGCGATGATCGTGATCGCGGACATACCTCTCCTCCAAGCCGTCCGGCGCGGCATCAGAGGCAGGTCTTGGGTCCTGCGAACGGTTTTCGAGGCACGAACAACGCGCGAGCATTCTGCAGCTCACCCTGGGCGTTGCCGGAGATTGCCCCTGGGCTCGGAGCCATGCCTTCGTGCAGGCATCGACGCGAGTTTATGCGATAGCTCGTCGCTACCGCAACGACGCGGCAGCCCGGTTCACGCCGGGTGAGTATCGATCTCGGCCTTGGGTTCCCGCGCGCGGGTGACGTGCAGGCTGGTGAGCGTCACCGTGGTGAGCACGACCACGATCACCAGTAGCGAAGCGAGGGTGGGGATTTGGGGGACGCCGTTCCAGATGCCGTGGGCCCAGTGCAGGACCAGCTTCACGCCGATGAAGGCGAGGATGGCGGCGAGGCCGTAGGCGAGGTGGACCAGGCGGGAGAGGGCGGCGTGCAGGACGAAGTAGAGGGCGCGCAGGCCCAGGAGCGCGAAGGCGTTGGTGGCGAAGACCAGGAAGGGGTCGCCGGTGACGCCGTAGACCGCGGGGACCGAGTCGACGGCGAAGACCACGTCGGTGGCCATGACGGCCGCCACGACCAGCGCGAGCGGAGTCAGGGCGCGGCGCATTTTCGACGGCTGGGCCGGATCCTCTTCGCGCACCACCATTTTGGTGCCCTGGTAGTCGTCGGTGACCGGCCAGAAGCGACGCAGCAGGCGGACGGACTTCATGCTGGAGATGTCGACGTCCTGCTCGTGCCCGCTGAGCGCGTCGGCCAGCAGTTTGACCGCGGTGACCAGCAGGATCAGACCGAACAGCAGGAACGCCCAGTCGAGGCTGGCCAGGGCCGCCGCGCCGAGTGCGATGAAGATGCCGCGCAACACCAGCGCGCCGGCGATGCCGTACAGCAGCACTCGCTGGGCGAGCGCGGCTGGCACCGCGAAGGCCGACAGCAACAGCATGAAGATGAACAGGTTGTCCACCGACAGCGACTTCTCCAGCAGGTAGCCGGTGAAGAACTCGGTGGCCGGGGTGCCCCCGTTGTTGATCCACAGGAACACGCCGAACGCGACGGGCAGCGCGATGTAGAAGACGGTCCAGCCGATCGCCTCGCGCATCGACACCTCGTGCGGGCGGCGGGTGAGCGCGAAGTCGAAGATCAGCAGCGCCAGCACCACCACGATGGTGCCGCCCCACAGCCAGGGCGTGCCGACGCTGTCGATGCCGGTGGAACTTGCGAGAACGGACAGGGTAGGACTCATTGGACCTCCTCGGGCAGGGAAAACCAGCCGAGGTCTCCTTCACCCATGTCCTGTGGGCGATCACCCGGGGGACGCGACGGCGCGGCCCGTATTGACCGGAATGATTCTTGGGAAGTACTCCCCTCTAGCCCGAGAGGATAGTCGACCCTTACCTGTCGCGTCCAGTCGACAGGCGAATCAGCGCGGTGTGAGCACTACAACAGCAATCGGGCGCGACGTCATCTTCTGATATTGCGCGTATCGGCCCTGGTTCACCTTGTCGGCGAGCTCGAACCGCCGTGCGTAGTCCGGGTCCGTCGGGTAGGTGGCCGTGGCGGTGACCGGGATCCGCTTGGTGCCGACCTGAATCTCGCAGTCCCCCTTGGCCTTCACATTGGCCAGCCAGCCCGGTGGCCGGGGCGAGCCGCCGTTGGAGGCGGTCACGATGTAGGAGTCGCCGTCCTTGGCGTAGGTCAGCGCATTGGTCCGCTGCTGTCCCGTCTTCCGTCCGACGGTCCGCAGCAACAGGGTGGGGTTACCGAACAGCAACTTGTGCCCGACCAGCCCGTTGGTGTTCTCGTAGAGCCACTGATGTCCCCGCAACACATTCACGAACAGATTCGCCATCGTTCCTCCTGCGATCGTGGTCGGCCCCCACATTAACGCTTCACGATCTGGTCACGATCTTGTGGATACGTTTCCCGGGCGCCCTTGCTCAGGGAGTCGAATTCCGCATCACGACAAAAGGATTCATCAGCATGACCACCGCCCTCGCCACGCCGATCAAACCTCGTAACCCGGTGCTGGTGTGGCTCGTCTGGCCGCTCATCACCCTCGGCATCTACTTCCTGGTCTGGTACTACAAGATCCACAAGGAGATGGCCGAACTCCGCCGCGACCCCGAGGCCCCCGTCGCGGGCCCCCTCCTGGTCATGATCTTCCTGTCCTGGACCGGCATCGCCGCCATCATCAGCTTCTGGCGCACCGGCAACCGCATCCGCCAGACCCAGGAAGCCGCCGGCCTCGAAGGCACCTGCAACCCGGTCCTCGGCTTCCTCCTCAACTTCGTCTTCGGCCTCGGCGTCCTCTACTACCAGCTCGAACTCAACAAGATCGCCGACCGCCCCGCCTACTGACCCGCCCCGTCCTGCCCCACTTCCCCGGGGCAGGACACACCCTCCTATCCCCGAGCCAAGTAGGCATTCCCACTCCCCTCGCGATATCATCGCGACGCCCGCGCGCAAGCGCGGTCCGGGGCGGTAGCTCAGTCGGTTAGAGCCGTGGACTCATAATCCATTGGTCGTGGGTTCGAGCCCCACCCGCCCCACTTTTGGCCTCTGAACTGCGCGAACGCTGTGCGAAGATCGCGAGACGTTCGAGTACAAAGCACCGCCAGCTTTGTATTTCGGCGTAGACTCCGCCCTTATGGGGGCGTTCAACCTAGACGATCTCCGGGAACTGAAGGACGACTTCGCCACCGAGCTACGCCGACGGAATCGCAGCAAGGCCACGATCGACGGCTACCTCGTCCGTATCGACTACTTCATCGAGTTCCTCACGGAGAGAGATCTTCCGACCACCGGGCCAAACATCACCCGGGACCACATCGGCGTATTTATCGAGTCGCTTCTGACCCGACCGAACAAGCGCACAGGCAAGCCGCTCACCGCGGAGTACGCCCGCAGTCACTACCGGGCACTGCAGCAGTTCTTCAAATACCTTGCGGCCGAAGAGATCGTCACCGCGGACCCGTTTGACAAGATGACGCTTCCCGACGCTCCAGAGAAGCTCGTCGAGGTACCCGCCGACGACGCGCTACGCCAACTTCTCGCCGAATGCGCTGGCACCGACTTCAACGATCTCCGAGACACGGCCATCATCCGGTTGTTCGCCGACACCGGTTGTCGTGCAGGAGAAATCGCCGGACTTAACATCGACGACCTCGACTTCGCCGAGAACACAGCGCTGGTGTTGGGCAAGGGTCGCAGACCACGAACCGCACCGTTCGGCGACAAGACCCGAACCGCGCTCCGCAAATACCTTCGGGCCCGCGCGAAACACCCGAAAGCCAAGAGAGACGACACCTCGCTCTGGCTGGGCTATCAGGGCAGAATGACCGATCACGGCATCCGGCAGATGCTCGAACGCCGCGCTGTCGCAGCCGGTATCGGCCATATCCATCCCCACCAGTTCCGGCACTGGTTTGCTCATACTTGGCTGGCCAATGGTGGCCAGGAACAAGACCTCATGATGCTGGCGGGCTGGCGCTCTCGCCAGATGCTGGACCGCTACGGAAAATCGGTGGCCGATGAACGTGCGAAGGCCGCGCACCGCCGTGCTCGGCTCGGAGACGAGTTGTAGGGGAGTGCGATGGTGGTCGATGAGGTTTTGGGTAAGGCGACCTGCGATGCACTGATCCGTGCCGCAGATGGTCTCACCCATGGCGTGGTTGTTGTATCCGGTTTTCCTGCGGTCGGAAAGTCGAGCGTATCCAGATGGCTGGCTTCACAATTCGATGCAGTGGTCTTGGACAAGGACTCCTTCGCGCCAGCCCTTGAGCAAGCGGTGATGTCCGAGCTCACCGGCAACCCGCACGATCGCGACAGCGCAACCTATCGCCGCATCGTTGGTCCCCACATCTACGACGCGCTCGTGCAGAACGCATTGACGATCGGCCGCCGCCACCTCGTAATCGTTGACGCCCCATTTATCGACTACGTGCGTTCCGCTGCCCGAGAAGAGATGTCACTGGCGACCTACATCAAGACGAAGGCCAACAGCGCGACGGAGACCCGCACGATGTGGATACATGCTGCGGCCGACGAGATCCGGAAGCGAATGATCCGCCGCGGTGCCGAACGAGATCAGCCGAAGATCGTAGACTGGCCGACCTATCGCTCCGAGGTTCTGGACTCTGGTGTTGGTTTGGTCGCGCAGAAGGTTGTCGACGCTGTCGTGATGAACGAGTAGTCAGCCGAGGTACGGCACAGGCTGGTCGGAGTATCCGTGTTCGATCCGGAGCTCCATTGTCGGGTGGATATCGAAGTTATGCAGGTCGTCTCGGTCTACCCACTGCACCTTGCTGGATTCGACACTCGTGCGAGTTTGTCCGCCAACAGCCTTCGCTCGGAGGCAGATTGAAAACTGTTGCCGCACTTCACCATCCGAGAATGCGACGACGTGTCGGGGGTCTGAGTAGATCCCAACCAATCCCACGATTTCAACATTGATCCCGGTCTCTTCGAGAGTCTCTCGGACGGCGCACTCCGAGACCGACTCACCGAATTCCAGGGCACCACCAGGCACAGCCCACAGCCCGTTGTCGCTGCGCTGGATAAGTAGGACATGACCACGGTCATCAAGGACGAAGACGGTGGTGGCGACCACGATGCTGTTTGGCTCGGGGGCGTCCGGCTGGTTGTAGTAGTCGACACGGGCCATCATTCGCCCCGATCGCTGAAGGTTGGCGAAGGGTTCCAACTCATCCGCTAACCGTACCGGCGGTGGCGTGCTCGATGTGTGCTCTTCTTAAGCATGACCACCATCTGTGCCGGGCGACGATCCCGATCGCCTTGAGAGTGGGCGGAGCAGGTAGGGTAGCTCGCCGTGATCAGTGCTGTGGTGTTCGATGTCGGTGAGACCTTGGTCGACGAGACCCGCGAGTACGGCACATGGGCTGATTGGCTCGGTGTGCCCCGACACACTTTCGCTGCTGTCTTCGGGGCGACGATCGCCAATGGTCAGGATTACCGGCAGGCATTTCAGGTGTTTCAGCCGGGCTTCGACTTGACCAAGGAACGCCAAGCTCGAGCTGACGCCGGGCGACCCGAGACGTACGGTGAGGATGACCTGTACCCAGATGTCCGGCCCGGTCTATCGAGGTTGCGCGAGATGGGCGTGTGGGTCGGAATCGTTGGCAATCAAACGGTTAGGTCCGGTCAGATTCTTCGGAGTTTGAACCTGCCGTCGGATTTCATTGCGACATCGGATGACTGGGGTGTCGAGAAGCCCTCACCGGAATTCTTCGAGAAGATCGTCGAGGTAGCGCCGGGCGTCGCCGACCAGATCGTGTACGTCGGTGACCGCATCGACAACGATATTGCCCCTGCTAAGCACGCAGGCATGCGAACTGCCTACCTGCAACGCGGGCCGTGGGGGTGGATTCTCCGAAACAAAGAACAGGTCGCCGATCTTTCAGACTGGAGGATCCACGACCTGACCGAACTTCCAGATATCGTTGCTGCGGAGAATGATTCGACGCGCTAGCCGACCAGCGAATTAACGGTGGTGTGCCAGTTGTAGAGCCGATCGTCGAGTACGCGGACAGCTGGCAGGGAGTCCCACTGTCGGAGAGTCTGACGTACAGCCTTAATCCGATCCATTGCGGTTGCGTACCAGGTCCGGCCAAGCTGATCGAGTGCGTCTTCCAAGTAGGCACAGGCAGATTCCGGCTGACTTTCCAGCACAGCTGAGGCGGCCAGATCTGCAAGGTAGACGGCGCGCTGTTTAACGGCATCGTCCGGCAGGTCGACCAGAACTCGTTCGAGGGTTTCGCGTGCTTCCCGACCGCGTCCCGCGACCAACAAGGTGTTCCCCTTGAACCCTGCCAATCGTGTTGGAGAGAACCAATCCAGCCAGGCCGGTGATGGGTTGATCTCCTGGTCGTGTTCGTCATAAACCTTCTCGGCGTGATCGATGAGGCTCAGTGCGCGTCGCGTGTCACCGAACCGCGTTTCGACCTCTGCCTCGACAGCGTCAAGCCACGCGATCATCTCCGCACTGGCATTTCCGCGGCGCGCGAAGGCACGAGCGGCTCGCATCCGGTCTCGTGCCTCTTCTGCACGGGAGGGATCACCGGAGAATGCAGGCGCGAACGCCATATGAGCCAGAACTGCTGCTCCCAGCAGAGCATCGTCTGCCTCGTGTGCAGCTTGCAGTGCCACGACAAAGCTTGGCTGTGATAGCTCGGGCTGTTGGAGATCGAAGAATTCAACGCGGCCTGCGAGAAGGCTCGACTCGGCAACAGCCCGGGAGACCATCGGCTTTGCCGATTCGGGAACTTGTGCGAGCAGCTCGATTCCGAGCTGGGCATGGTCTGCGACTGACCTGTGCAAGCGTGTGGCAGGTATCGACCAGTAGAGATGTCGATAGGACACGGTGATGTTCATGAAATCCTTTGCGACCGAGGCAGGTAGCAAAGGGGACGCTGCGCTGACCAAGCGCTGCCCGAGGGATGCTTTGGTTGAGAAGTGCTTCGGCGAGGAGGCCGGAGTGTCTCGATCCTCGACCCACGGTGGCGTGAAACCCAGTTCGGTTACAGGGCGTTTGAACAAGGTTTCCAGCGCCGTCGCGTGTTCGGCGTGCGGCCATGGCGGCTCCGAGGATTCCCAACGTCGCACGGTTCGTGCGTTGACCGAGACCCGCAGGCCGATGGACTGAGCGGTCTTGTTCACTGCCTCTGCGAGCGCGGCTTGAGAGCGAAGACCGAGTGCCTGTCGTGCGGCACGGAGCGCAGCGTTGCCTGGAGTGGTCATGAACCAAGTCTAGTCCTCAAAGCGGTCATGTAGCAGGGCAATTCGCAGCAAACGTCCGCTGTATGTCCTCCTTTGTGGCCTATTCTGGGACATCTTCGGGGCGGAATATCTCATCAGGCGCAAGTCGCGCTGGTCTTACGGAAACGGCAGAAGTTTCCGTTCTTTTCCACTCTGAGGAGATACCGATGACGTCTACCGATCATCTCTATTTCGACCCCCCGAGAGCGCAGAACTTGATCAGTCTCAAGACTGCCGCGGCCCTCGTTGAAGTCGATCCAAGAACGATCAAGAACTGGATCAAATCCGGTGATCTACAAGGGTTTCGGGTGAGGGGGCGCATGTGGCGGATCGACCGGGAGGAACTTCTCGCCCTCGCTCGCCCAGTCGCTCCGGAGTCCACGGATGGCCTCGTATGAGTACGCCGAATGATCGGGTTCTTCAAGCGCGAATCGCTGCTCATGCCTCGTGGGCGAAGACGGATGACCGAGCAGCCCGAACTGCCAAGGCGCGCAAGGCAATGGAGAGCAAGTTCGAGAAGCAGGTCGACCCGGATGGTGTACTGCCGCCTGTTGAGCGCGCTCGTCGTGCCGAGCATGCCCGCAAAGCGCATTACACCCGATTGGCTTTGAAATCTGCGCAGGCACGTCGGCGCAGGTCCGGGGGTGCGAGCAAAGGTGGTGCAGCCCAATGACTCTCATGGCCGAGGCTGCGCAAGAGCTCACGGATCGCATCAGGGCGGGTGCAGAGATGGTGTGGGAGCTGATCACTGAGGCATACCTTGATCGGGTATGGGAGGTCCTGGGCTACTGCTCGTGGGATGAATACTGCACCAAGGAGTTTGGAAGCTGTCGGCTCCAGCTGCCGCGGGAAGAGCGTCAAGAGATTGTCGCGTCCATGCGCGAGATCGGTATGAGCACTCGCGCGATCGCAGCCGCTACTGGAGTGAACTACGCAACCGTATCCCGAGACTTGGCAGGTGTTGCAGATGCAACACGTGGACCTGTTACCGGTAAGGATGGCAAGTCGTATTCGGCGAAAGACTCTGGCCTGGAGACAGATTCGCCTAATGATCGGCCTGAACCCGATTCCGACGGAGATGGCGACCTGTCCCGTTCGCGCCGACGTCGTCCGATTGCTGAGGCTTTTGACGCGGCGCGGTACGACCTGCTGAAGCGAGCCGAAACGCTGGTTCGCCTAGCTGCTGACGATCGGTTCGATCGCAACTCCTATCAGTTGGCGCAGCGCTACCGATTCGACCTCGTTCAGGCGCGGGACGCGATTCAGGCCGTCCTCGATCGCCTGCCCGAACCCATCACCACGGAATCCCTGGAGGGATGACCCATGCATCTCGTCAACTCCGAGCGGCCGGGAGAGGCCATGATCAGCCAGATCATCGAGATCGATGCCCCCATGGCACGACACATGCTCGAAAACAACCCGAACAACCGCCCCGTCCGCCAGGCGCGGGTCCAGCAGTACTACGACGACATGGTCTCTGGCCGTTGGCTTTTCAACGGTGAAGCGATCAAGTTCAGCGCGGACGGGGAACTCCTCGACGGCCAGCACCGGCTGCAGGCCATCGCTCGCACCAGCGGGCAGAAGTTCCCGATGCTGGTGGTGCGGGGTCTGCCCCGCGATACCCAAGTGACGATGGACCAGGGTGCCAAGCGCACCCCGGCCGATCAGCTCACTCTGACCGGGGTCACCGGCCACAACACCACCCTGATCGCCGCGGCGCTGCGGGTGTATATCCCGTGGCTGGAAGGCAACCTGTTCGGCGACTACACCCGAAATACGGTGTCCACCACCAGGATCGTCGAGTTCGCCCAGGTGTACCCAGAAACCGTGGCGCTGGCCGAGCGGTTCACCTCGGTGGCCAAGCGGTTGAAGTGCCGCCCCGCGGTGGCGGTCGCGGCATTGATCCGGCTCACCGAGATCGACGCCGAGGCGGCACGGGAGTTCCTGCAGCTGTGGGACAGCCTGGTCGGACTGCCCGCGGGCTCACCGATTCTCGCGTTGCGCCAGCGCTTGGACTACACCCACACCCACAAGATCCGCACCAGCGACCGCGACCAGATCGGATTGATCGTGGCGGCCTGGAATCTGTGGCGACGCGGCAAATCGGTATCGAAGTTGCAACGCCCCAAGGGCGGCTACAGCGTCGAGAACTTCCCGGAGCCGAGGTGATCCCCATGCTCCGAACCTCTCTGATCACCGCGGTGATCCTGCTGATCCTCGGTCTGATGGCCCCTCAACTGGCGGTGCTGTTGCTGGTCGCGCTGCTGATCCTCGGCGCGGCGGTCGCGGTCCACTCATCTTCACGCGGTCGTCGGCGAGGTGGTCGGTAATGAACGACTACATCCTCATGGAATCGGCGGACCGGCGTGCGGTGTCGATGCCGCCCGGGGTGCTCGCGGCGTTGCTGTTGCTGGCGTTCGTGTTCGCGGCGGGCCTGTATCTGGGCGTGCTGCTGTTCGGGCGGCATTCCGCACTGCCGGTGACCGTGGTGGCCTGCCCCGCACCAGGTACGCAGGTGGCGGTGTGGCCGTCGGACTGCCCACACGATGCGGTGATGACGCGGTGAGCGGCAAGGAATTTCGCCAACAGCCCCACGAAACCCGCTTCCTGGAATTCGTGTCGCAGGAACGCGCGATGGCGATGGCGTTGGTGCCGACCGCGATCGGCCGCAGCCTGCGCGCGGCCCGCACGATGGTGCACCGGCTGCGCCAGTCCGGCCAACTGCAGGTAACCCGCATGGACACCGGCGAGCCGGGACCCTGGCGGCCCTCACCGTACTTCGATGACCCCGACGCACCGGCCCACGGACCGTTATGGGTGTTCCCGGATCGCGAAACATCTTGGGGATATACCGATTTCGATCCGGGACCGTGGGAGCCGCGGCCGTCGATGGCGGCGCACATGACCGCGGTGACCGCGCTGCGGCTGGCCTTGATGGGCATGGAGACCGACCCGGACCTGTGGACTAGCGAACGGCTGCTCTACCACCGACTGCATTCCGAGGGCGGCCAGCCCATCGGGCACGTGCACGACGCTTGGTTTCAGGACTTCACCGATCCGGACAAGGTGTGGGCTGTCGAGGTGGAGCTGACCCGCAAACGCGGCGCGGGTCGCCTGCAGCACGCCATGACCGCCGCCCTGGACGCCGCCGACCGGCACGACCTCGCCGGAGTCCTGTACTTCGTGCGCGGCGAGAGCCTGCGTCGTGCGGTGGAGGCGACGGCTGTGCGGATCGCGCACAAGCGAGGCATCGAACGGGTGCCGAATCTCGAAATCCATGACCTGGACGCCACTTTGGCGCGAAAGGAGATGCCGTGATCACGCACGGAACCCAACACAACAGCCCCCGCCCCTTGTTGATCGTCATCGACGAGTGCGGCGACACCGATGACGTCGAACTGGCCCAGTGGATGCGCCGAAAGATGGCCTCCTGCATGGGAATCGACCCTGATCGGGTCCGGCTGTGGCTGACCGAATCATGGACGGATCTGTGGTCGCTGTCGGCCGAGGAAACCACTGCTGTGCTGAAGGCCCTGATCGGCGAGCCCGAGCCTCCGGACGGGGTGATCTGATCATGGCTGATTGCACTCCGTTGATCACTCCGCAGGACTGCGGCACCACCGCGCAGATCCTGCCGCCCGTACCGACTTCGACACCGGTCCTCACCACGGACCCCGCCGCGCCGCCGCAGGTCCTGGTGAACACAGTGCCCACACCGACGAACGCACCGAGCGGGTTCGAGAACCCGGCCTTGCCCAATGGCTGGCGGGCACCGGATTGGCATCTGCATATCGGCAGCGTCGGTGAGGTTTTCGCGACGGCGGGCACGGCCGTGCTCGGGCTCGGATTCCTGATCGTCCTCGCAGTCGCCCTGAACGGACTGGCAGCATGGCGGCGGTGGGAGGCCCGGCAGGTCCGCAACTACGCCGCCGGAACCTTGGTGCTACCGCTCGCGGCAATGTGGATCGCGGATTCCTGGTTCGCGCCGTTGACCTTGTGGTGGCAGGGCACGCGGGTGCTCGTGGCGTCGGGCCCGGGGTCGGGTGCGATCGTGGCCATGATCGCCGGGTGCCTGCCGGTGGCGTGGACGCTGACTGCGGTGTATCGGGCACGGTTCTTGGCGCGGTTGGATACCGAGGGTTCGGATTCGCCGTGGAAGACCCGCCGCTTGCAGCGCCGCCAGCGCCACGGCAAAGCCCGCGCTGCCCGCCGTGCCGCCCGTTACGGGGCACCGCTTGTGACCGGCTGGTTCAAGGCCCGCGTCGTGCTCGGGTCGCTGTCGGAACGCACCGACGCGACCCAACCGACCACCGTCACCCGGCTGGTGGACAAACGAACCTCGCGGTTGGAGATCCCGATTGAGGGGCTCGGCCACATGGTCGTTTTGGGCAAGTCGCAGAAGGCGGGCAAGACCACGATGCTCGTGCGGGTCGGGACCGGCTTGTATTCCGCGTACTGGCACCGCTACGTCCGGAGTGGCGAGAAGCGACCCCTTTTGATCTTCATCGACTGCAAGGGCGGCAAACCCGGTCTCGCGACGGGCCGTCAGGTGGTGAAGATCGCCGCGAAGCTGAAGGTGGACCCGAAGCGGATTGCGTTGTGGCCCATCACCAATCGTCTCGATCTGTGGTCGATGGACGTCGATGACATGTGCGCGACCTTGGAAGCGATGATCAATCCAGTACAGGCGACCGAGTCCGGGGCCGAGCACTTCAAGCAGAACCGGATCCGGGTCACCAAGCTCGCGGTCGACGCGCCGTGTGGTCCGCCGAAGTCGAAGAAGGAGTTCCTCGACCGGCTCAGTGTCGACTGGCTGAAGACAATCGGGTGGCCCAACGAGGACGCGATCCTCGCCGAGATCGACGCGTTGGAGAAGAACAAGCCGCCCGCGGTCGGGGATGTGTCGGGCAAGTTCCGCAACATTTTCGCCGCGATCGGTGAGGGTTTCGACGGCGGGCGACCGCTGGATTCCTTCGACGTCATCTATGCGACGGTGCCAGGCACGGTCCGCGGGGAGAACGCCCGCGCCCAGGTCGCCGCCCTCAACACCTTGATCACGCAGTTTGCCTGCGGTGAGCATGACCGGCAGATCATTTTGATCATCGATGAGATGTCGGCGGTGGCCGACAAGACCGGCGGCATCTCCCAAATCGATATCGCCGAACGGCTTTTGGGCATGGACGTGGTCGCGTTCTTCGCCGCCCAGAACCAATTCGGGCTCGGACAAACCCCCGATGAACGCCGCCGCCTGCTCGAAGCCTGCCCGTCGGGTGCGCTGCTGATGTGTCAGGAGGGCGGCGGCAAGGTCAGCGAGGTGTTCGGGTCGGGTCCGGTTACCGAGAGCACGCGGCATTCCAAGGGCGGCAAGGTCGGTGAGGACGGCACTCTGGGCAACCGGGACACGTTCTTGATCGACCCCAACCGGCTCGCGGAGTTCGAACGCGGCGACGTGGTGTGGGTGCATGCTCTCAAAGCTCAATGGGGCCATGTGATCCCGGTCGATCTCGACGAAATCGTCGCGCTGCCCGCGGATCCGCGGCCGGAGCGGTGGGCGGTCAACACATTGCCGCGGGTGCCGTTGCAGAAAGTCCGTGAGCTCGATTCCGGGCGGGCGCGCCGCGCGGATCTCGGTTTCAGCGAGGGCGGTGAAGCGGCATGACCGACTACCTACGCCCCATGGCCGCCTACGTGACCACCCTCGGCGGACATCACAACCAGCCTCACCACACCCTGTTGTCCACCCAGGACACCAGCGCGGACACCCCGGACACCCAGGCGGACACCACCGTCGAGGACGCGGACACCCGCACGGAGCGAGGGCGGACACGATGACCACCCCCACCACCCCGCGCGGCCGAGGAGTCGCCCGGACCGGGTTCGTGTTCGGGTCGCTGACCTCGGTGGCCATCAATGTGCTGCACACCTATCTACCGACCGTCCACATGCCCGCCGGGCTCACTCTGGTGATCGCAGCGCGGATCGGGTCCGCGGTGTGGCCGTTGGGGTTGCTGCTCAGTGTGGAAATCCTGGCCCGGGTGGCGTGGCGGCGCGGGCGAGGCTGGTCGATCGCGCGGTTTGGCGGAGCGGGAGCCGTGGCGTTCGGGTCGGCTGTCATCTCTTACTCCCATGTCCGAGATGTGCTGTTGGCCTGGGGATACGGGCATCCTGCCGCCGAGTTCGGGCCGCTGACTCTCGACGGGTTGATGGTGGTCTCCGGGTTCGCCCTGCTGGCACTGACCCCCGGCAACCTGGGCACCGCGGCCGAGCAGCACGCGGCGGATGCCGCCGTTCGGCGGCGAGTGCGGATCCGAGACCCGAAACCGATACCCGCCCGAGAGATTCCACTCGCGACGCAAATCGAGGCCTTGACTGTCCCTGCCGATTTGGTGATGGCCACGGTGTCCGGACAGCCCGACAGCCGTGTCCGCGGGGCGGACACCGGTGCCGGACAGGCGGACAGCCCCATGACGCCGATGACCGCTGAGCCTGGACAGGCGGACACCGAGCCCGATGCCCGCCGCGAGCGAGCGCGGGAACTGCACGGCCTGGGCTGGTCTCATGGCCGCATCGCGACCGAACTCGCGGTCAGCAAACGCACCGTCCGCCGGTACCTGTCCACCCACTCGGACACCACCGACCGCGTGGACACCGCGGTGACCGATCCCGCGGACACCACCGCGGCCGCGGCGCTGGCCGAGCCGGATCTCGACTGGCTGGCCGCCTTGAACACCAACCACCACCACGAGCCGCAAGGAGCTCTGTCATGACCAACAGCGATGGCAACGGCCAGGGAATCGATTGGGACGGTGAGCTGACCGCGCTCATGGAGTCCTCCGGCATCGATCCCGCCCAACTCACCCGACCCAGTCTCGCCCGGCGTGCCGGCCGCTGGATCATCAAGGCCCGCGCGGCAATCGGCGCGGTCGTCGTGACAGTCCCCGTGATGTGGCTGGTCGACGGTTCGGGTGCCCCGGCCGCCGCCACGATGCCGCTGATGGTGTGGCTGGCGGGCTGGATCGGCTACGGGATCTGGGTCAGCGCCGCCCGCCCTGACACCGCCACCCTGGCCTACCACCTCCAAGACCTCGCGACCGCCCTCTACCGGGCCGGTTCGCGGCAGGTATTCGAACGCTCCCGCCCCGCCCGCGTCCGCTGGCGCGCCGCGCGTCTCGCCCAGACCACGGCCTGACCCCCGAGAACCCTTGAAAGGAATGTGAACTCTCATGTCCGGCAACGAAGTTGACGAAGCGGCCCGAAACTGGCCGCAGTTGATGGCCTTGTTCCTGCAGATGGTGGGACGGATTCAACGCGCGAGCGCCGACGGCTCGATCCGCCTCTCCCGCACCGAGTACAAGCAGTTCGTGAGTGAGTTCCGCGACGCACAGAAACTGCTCACTCACCAGATCGATACGACCCGCGCGTGGTATCAGGCCCGCACCGAGGAATACCAGCGGGAGTCCCGCGCCGCGGCGGCCCGCGCCCAGGCCGGTGCCAGCGCCGAGGAACAGGCCAATGCCACCGCGTATCTGTCCGGGCTGCGGGCGGGGATCGAACACACCGTCCACGACACCGTCCTGACCGCCGAACAGCGGGGGCAAGTCATCCAAGCCCTCGACGTTGTCGACACCGACCCGGGAAAACCGGTACCCCGCAACATGTTCGGTCCGGTCTCTGGGAAGGCCGCGGTGCAGGCCCGCTACGCCGCCGCGGAGAGTGAACAGCGGGTAGTCGCCCACCGCGAGCAACGCGCCGCCGCGACCGAGCAAGCAGCGATCCCGGCGACGGCGGGCACCGCCGAGATGCAGCGCGAGGCTGCCAAGCGGTTCGACGAACTGTCGAAGCGTATCGAGCAGTTGGAACAGCGTTTGGCCGTGCTGGTCCCTCGTGAAACCGCTACCGCGGCCACTACCAACGGGCACGCCAAGCCCCGCGCGACCCAGAAGGCCGAAAACACGGTCCGCCAGCACAACGGGCAGATGCAACCGCGCGCCGAGGAACAGGCCCAGCAGCAGCCGAGCAACGGTGCCGCCACCCATGACCCTGCCGCACAGGCCGAGTCGCCGGACCCGGG
>NZ_JBSGBY010000139.1:0-15345 GCF_053601505.1 Nocardia sp. NPDC004722 | reverse complement strand
GCAATCCGGTCGCGCGTCCGGCGGAGCGCTGGATCAGCTGCGACACCGGGGAGGAGCCGTCGGCGGCGATGATGGCCTGCGGGGACTCGATCTGCAGCTCGAACTTCAGCGACCCGGCGGGCAGCCCGTGCGCCTGCTCGATCGCCTCGCACACCTGCACGGTGAGATCGGCCTGCTCGACGTGGCGGATCTTCGGCACGGTGAACACGAAGCCCTCGGGCACGCCGCCCGCGCCTTCGAGGACCTTCTCCAGGGTGCGGATGGCGCGCGCCCACTCCAGGGTGGTCAGGCCCTTGGTGCGGATACCGCGCGAACGGACCTCGGCCGGAAGGGCTTTCAGCACCGCACCGGCATTGAGGGCGGCGGCGTCCTCGATCTCGTCGCCGCGGGTGCCGTAGCCGTCCTCGAAGTCGAAACGCAGATCCTGGATCGGGCGCTCACGCAGCGTCTCGATCGTCCGGGCCACCACGTCCTCACCGGCGAGCGCGACCAGCAGATCCCGCTGGCTCTCGGCGAGTTCCAGTGCGGCGGAACCCCATTCGCGCGGAGTGTCGACGGAGGCGTCCGCGCCGGATACGTACGCGGTATGGATCGGCTGCCCCGGGCGGTCACCCGGGTAGAGCCGCAGCAGCTCCGAATCCACGGCCTGCAAACGGGATTCGATCCCGTTCAATGTCTCCGGTGGCAGCGTCACGCCTGCGCCTCCCTTTCCTCGATGCCGAAATCGGCGAGCAATCCCACGTACTTCTTCGGTAGTGGGGCCGCGAATTCCCCGCGGCCGGACTTTCGCAACTTCATGGTGACCAGCGATTGCACGGTCAATGTGGCGGCGGCGACGCCGTCCACCACGGGTACCCCGACCTCCTCGGTCAGGAATTCACACAGATCCGCCATTCCCGCGCAGCCGAGCACGACGGCGTCGGAGTTGTCGGCGGCCACCGCCTCGCGGCAGGCGTCGGCGATCACCTTGCGCGCCTTGGGATCCTCCAGTTCCAGCACCGGGATCTCGCAGGCGTGCACCTGGGCGCAGAAGCGTTCCATGCCATAGCGTTCCGCGAGTTCCCAGGCCCGGCCCGCGGTGCGGGCGAGCGTGGTCACCACGCTGAAGCTGCGGCCCAGATGGCTCGCGTACTGCATGGCCGCCTCGGCGATGCCGATCACCGGGCCACGCGCCAGTTCTCGGGCCGCGTCCAGGCCCGGATCGCCGAAGCAGGCGATCACGTAGCCGTCGACGCCCTCGGCCTCGCCCTTGGCGATCTCGGCCAGGAGGCCGGGCACCGACAGCGCCTCGTCGTAGTGGCTTTCGATGGAGGCCGGACCCATGTCGGGGTTGACGGCCTCGATGATCGTGCCGGGCGCGGCGACCGAGCGCGCGCTCTCCCCGATGAGAGCCGTCATCGCGGCGGTGGTGTTGGGATTGATGACCCGGATCCGCATGGGTCCACGCTATCGAACAGATGCAGCTTCGGGGTTGCTGGAACCGTATATGTTCACAAGGCCCTGGCTCGGGGGTTATATATCTTCTTCACCTGCGGGTTCGGCGAACAAACCGGTGTCGGTGGGCAGGTGTTCCAGAACACTGTTGAGCCGTGTGTGATGACCCTCGCTGGCCGCCAGCAAACCTTCAGCATCCCTCGCGAGGAAGGCTTGCAGCTGCTTGCTGTGATCGGCGTGCAGCACCACGCGGTCCATGGTCGACACGTGCACCATCGGCTGCACGGGTTCGGTGATGTTCCAAGCGTATTCGAGCATGTGCACCACGCGCGGCATGCCCGACGGGCGCACCAGGGCGAGATGGAAGTTGCGGGTCTCGCGGTGATAGGCCACCGCGTCCTCGGTCAGCACCGCCTGCTCGAGGCGGGCGTGGATGTCGCGGGCCAGCTGATGATCGGCCTCGGACGCGTTGTGCACGGCCGCCGCCATCGCCACCGACTCCAGGCGCTCGCGCACGACGTAGAGCTCGCGCAGCTCCTCGGAGGTGAGCATGGTCACCTGGTAGCCGAAGTTGGGCCGATGCTCGACCAGGCCCTCGCCGATCAACGTCTGCAGCGACTCGCGCACCGGGATCGCGCTCACCGTGAACATGCGCGCCAGCTCGCCCAGCGGCAGACCGGTGCCCGGCGGCAGGTTGCCCTCCAGGATCAACCGGCGCAGTTCGCCGAGAATCTCCTGCTGGGAGTAGCCGCGGCGGGCATCCAGAGGCGGGTTGAGCTGGGGCAGGCGAGGTAGACGCGGGCGAGAAGGCACGGCCCCAACCCTAACCGGTGGCCGCGTCGCCGCGGACGCCGTACCGGTCGCGGCCGCTCGCGCGGCGGGGTGTGGGTCAGATCTCGTCCATGTCGTAGCCGAGGGCCTTGAGCGAAAGGCGATGCAGCGTTTCGCGTTCCGCCGGGGTGAGCCGGTGCAGCAGCACATCGGTGGCTTCGAGGATCTTGGCGTTGGTCTCGACGCGCAGGCGCTCGCCCGCGGCGGTGATAGTCAGACGGTATTTCCGGCGGTCCTCGGGATCGCGGGTGCGGATGACCAGTCCCGCCTTCTCCAGGCTGTCGATGAGCCGCACCACCTCGCTGCGATCGATCTCCATGGCATTGGCCATCTCCTGCTGGGAGACCTCGGCGCGCTCGGCCAGATAGGTCAGCACCCAGTGCTCGCGCAGGGGCGTGTCGAGCCGGGTGTGCATGGCCTTGTGCAGCTTGCCGAGCGCGTAGGTGGGGTGTTTCAGCAGGCCGGCGGGGTGATAGGCCACCGCGGAGGAAGGTTCGTCGGTCACCCGCCGATTATATCTATTGTTGAGTAGCTCAATCATTGTTACTCTCTGCAATTGAGTCGCTCATCAACGATTGAAGGAGAGGTCCGATGACGCAGATGCGTTCGGACACACAGACATCCGGCGCTCCGGTGGCCGCACCACCGCCCGCCGAATCCGACAAGATCCCCGCGCATGTCTGGCGCACCGCCGCGGTCGTGGTGTTCGGCGCGGTCATGGGCATGCTGGACACCTCGCTGGTCAATATCGGGCTGCACACCATCGGCGCGGACCTGGGCGCCTCGCTGTCCACCATCCAGTGGGTGGCCAGCGGATACCTGCTGGCACTGGGTGTTTCGCTCACCGTGTGCGGGTGGCTGGCGCGGCGCGTCGGCGTCACCCGGCTCTGGATGGGGGCGCTCGTCGCGTTCACCCTCACCTCGGCGCTGTGCGCGTTCGCGCCCACCGCGGGCTGGCTGATCGGGATGCGCATCCTGCAGGGGCTGGCCGCCGGACTCATGATTCCGGCAGGTCAGACCATCATCGGGCAGGCGGCCGGGCCGCAGCGCATGGGCCGCGTCATGGGCGTGGTCGGCATCGCGGTGGTCGGCGCGCCCGCCATCGGGCCGACCATCGGCGGGCTCATGCTGGCCAACTGGAGCTGGGAATGGCTGTTCCTGATCAACATTCCGCTCGGGCTCATCGGGCTGGCGCTGGGCCTGCGGTACCTGCCGCGCAGCGCGGGCACCGAGGTGCAGCGGCTGGATGTGATCAGCCTGGTGCTGGCGGGCGGCGGGGTGTCGGCCGTGGTGTACGGGTTGTCCGAGGTCGGGACGACCGGGTCGGTGACCTCGCTGTCGGTGTGGCTGCCCGTGGTGCTCGGGCTCGCCGGGCTGGCGGGTTTCATCACCCGTGCCCTGCGTGCCGCGCGACCGCTGCTGGATATTCGGCTCTTCGGCAACGGCGGCTTCCGGGCCGCGACCACCGCGGGGTTCTTCGCCGGCGGGGCCATGTTCGGGGTGATGGTGTTGCTGCCCTTGTACTTCCAGGTCCTGCACGGCACCGGGCTCATCCGCACCGGCGTCGACCTGTTGAGCTTCGGGCTCGGCGGCGTCATCATGCTGCCGCTGGGCGGGCGGCTCACCGACCGCTTCGGCGGCGGGCAGGTCGCGGTGATCGGCAACCTGCTCATCGGGGCCGCCGTCCTCCCGCTGGCCTTCCTGCCCGTCGACGCCAACGGCATCCTGATCCAAATCCTGCTGTTCGCAGCGGGTCTGGCGACCGCCGTCGGGGCCATGCCGCTGGTGTCGGCCGCCTACGCCGCCGTCCGCCGCGAGCAATTGCCGGACGCGACCGCGCTGGTCAACATCATGCAGCGGGTCGGAGGCGCGGTCGGCGTGGCGATCATCGCCGTGATCCTCTCCCGCGCAACGGCCTCCGGCTGGGCTCCGGTCAGCGGCTACCACCTCGCCTTCGGTTGCCTGGCGGGACTGTCTCTCGCGGCCTCGGCCGCCTCGACGGTGCTGCGCAACCTCCAGCGCAAGGCGTAGTGGCGAACCGCACTGCCGCCGAAAGGGTTCGGCGGGCCACACTGAGTCGGTGAACGACGACACTGAATCGGTGAACGATCACGAACCCCTCGCATCCCGCAGGACCCGCGTCGAGCGGTTCCTGCGGGATCGCGGCGCGGACACCATCGACCATCCGGGCGGCACCCTGCTCGCCCACCTCGGCCGCGTCGCCGACACCCTGGCCGCCTGGGGTCATGACGCCGATCTGCAACTGGCGGGCCTCGCCCACGCCGTCTACGGCACCGACGGTTTCGACCGGTGGCTGGTCGAACTACCCGACCGCGCAACAGTTGTCGCGCTGGTAGGGGAGCGCGCCGAAGCGCTTATCTACCTCTATGCCTCCTGTGATCGAAAAGCGGTCTACCCGCAGATCGACTCCACCCCAATCCCTTTCCGCGACCGCTTCACGGGCCGTGAATTCGAGCCCGCCACAAAAGATTTCCAGGCGTTCCTGGAACTGACAGTGGCCAACGAACTCGACGTCCTGGCCCACAACGCCGACCTCGCGGCGCAATACGGCCCGCCGCTGCGCGAACTCTTCACCCGGGTCCGCCCCCACCTCACCCCCGCCGCCTGGTCGGCCTGCGAATCCCAACTGGCCTAGCCGCGTCCCGCGATCTCAGCGCCGCGCACCGCGCCGCAGCAGTACCGCCGACCCCGCGACCACCAGCACGCCGCCGACGATCAGGAACCCGTCCGTCGAATGCCGCAGCGACCGTTGCTGATCGAAGGTCCGGGACACGGTCCGCCCCTTCTCGGTATCGACGCAGATCTGTCCGGATTCCATCCGATGCCCGGAACACTCGATCGGAATCAGCAGCGCGCGGGCCACACCGGCGATGAGCAGCAGCAGGCCGACCACCACCGCGATCCGGTGCGCGATCGTCAGGGATCTCGGGGACGGACGCATACGGTTCCTCGGTTCTCGACCTGCCGGATCGGGCGAGCGTCCGGCCGCCGTGGTGCGGCGTGGCGAAACTCTATCGCCCGGGCCCGCTCGAGGGGGTGGTGGCCAGTCGCAGCCACGTGCCGTGCAGCCAGTGTTCGTAGGCGGCCGCGTCGAAATCCAGTGTCCTGGTCAGCAAGTTGTAGGTGTCGGCCTGACCCAGGGGGCCGACGACGGTGATGATCCAGTCGAGGTCGGCTTCGGGGTGAAGCAGGCCGTCCGCGTGCATCTTTCGCCAGATGTCGGCGATGTGCTGCTGCGTGGCCGCGCGGCCGGCCGCTCCGGCCTCGGCGATGAGGGGCTCGCTGGCCTCGGCGGCGGCAGCGGCGGCGATCAAGGGCGCGGCGCGTTGCATGAGAGCGCTTGCGCCGCTGGCGTATACGGCGATGCGTTCGTGCAGGGTGGGGGCGGTAGCGGCGCGCAGGTGCCAATCGCGGTGGGCCAGATCGATGTCCTGGGTGTCGCCGACGATCGCGACGTCGATGGCGCGTTTGAGAAGTTCGGCCTTGGAGCCGAAGCGCAGGTAGACGGTGCGGGATCCGACCTCCGCGGCGTCGGCGACGGCGGCCAGGGAGGTGGCGGCGTAGCCGTCGGTGATGAACAGCCGGGTGGCCGCGTCGAGGATCTTCCGCTCGGTTTCGGCCTTGCGGGCATCCCAGAGGGGAGATGTCTTCTTGACATCGCGGACCATTCGCTGCATCCTTACTGCATCACTACAGTGATGCTGCACTATTACATCTGTACTGCAGAGGATATCAGCAATGATCCCCACTCTCGCCGGGGTGCATCACCTCAAACTTCCCGTTTCCGATCTCGCGCGCTCGATCGACTGGTATCGCACGCGCCTGGGCTACGAGGTCGGCGTCGAATTCACCGAGCAGGGCGTCCTGAGGGGTGTCGCCCTGCACCACCCCGCCGGGGGTCCCATGCTGGGGCTGCGGCTCGATCCTGAGAAAGCCGCCGCGGCAGCGGGATTCGACTACTTCTCGATCGGCGTCCCCGACCGGCCCGCGATCGAAGCGCTCGCGCAACACCTGACCGCGCTCGGTGAATCCCATGCTGGTGTCCATTTCGCCACCATCGGCTGGATTCTGCCGCTGCTGCACGATCCGGACGGGCACGAAGTGCGCTTCTATACCGTCGAATCCCACACCGAACTCACCGACGAACCGCTGGTCGTCGACAACGCCCGTGCGACCGCCGAGGCGCGCGAACGCGAACAGGCCCGCTAGCCTCGGCTGCCGAAAACTCTTCGCCACCAACGCTGTTCGACCGGTCTCGGGTGGGGCGGAGGAGAGGCTGCCGGTTGGCGTGCCGCCCGGTTAGCCTCGCGCTCGGCGCGCCAGGTGGCGATCACCTCGTCGGTCTTCAGTGGGCCGATCGGCATGTGCGGGCCGCTGGGCATGCGCAGGTATTCGACGATGCGATCGTTGAGTGCGCTGACGACGGTGCGAACCTCCTTCTCGGAGTGCAGGTCTCGCACGGTGTCCTGGATGCGTTCGCGTTCCCGGCGCAGGATGATCGATTCCGGCAGCAGGCCGTCGGCGTTCGCGCCCTCGCGTTTCAAATAGTTTCGCAGCCACCAGTTCTCGTCGGCCGCACCGGCTGGGATGGGTTGGCCCGCGCCCTTCAGGTTGTCGAATTCGCCGCGCTCGGTGGCTTCGCGCACCTGCTTGTCGATCCACGATTCGAAGGAGATTCCGGGCGGTTTGCGCTCGGTCATGACCCAATACTACAGGCTGTCGTTGATTCGTGGGCCGACATTACAGACCATCGTGGCCTCGGGGGCAAGCCCCGGAAAGAATGTGAAGACGCTGTGCGTCAGACCGGATAGTCTGCTGTTCTGATCGACGCCCGGCACCGCTGACTTGGGCTCTGCCGGGCGTCTTTTCGTTCCTTTGGGAGGGGACAGCATGTCAACCACCGACGCGGTGCTGCCGCCGGACGTCGTCGCGCCGGTCGGGGAACGGGGGCCCGCCACCGGTCACGTGCGGTTCGCCTGGAAAGGGGTGCTGGCGGTCTCGCTCGGTTTCGCCGCCGTGATGGGCATCGCGGCAGCCCGCATCAACTACTTCGGCGACGAGCTGTATTTCGTCGCGGCCGGTCGCCGACTGGCCTGGGCCTACCCCGATCAGGGGCCGCTCGCGCCGTTCGTCGCGCACGTGATGGACTCCCTCGCGCCGGGTTCGGTTCTGGCACTGCGGATTCCGGCGCTGTTGTTGATGGCGTCCGCGGCCATCCTCGCGGGCGCCACCGCCCGTGAACTCGGCGCGGGCGCGCGCTATCAGGTCCTCGCCGCCCTGGCCTACGCCGTCTCGCCGCTGGCCTTCGACCAGGTGCAGCTGATCACCCTCACCTTCGATATCCCGTTGCAGGCGTTGATCGTCTATCTGCTCATCCGCTGGGTGCGGGTGCGGCAGGACTGGCTGTTGATCGCCGCCGGTGTCGCGGCCGCGATGGCCTTCCAGGCCAAGTGGATGGTGCCCGGGGTGTGGGCGATGCTCGGTATCGGCGTGCTGGTGGCGGGCCCGCGCGAGGTGCTGCGTCGCCCGGCGCTGTATATCGGAACGCTGATCATGGTGGCCGCCATGATCCCCGGCATCGTGTGGCAGACGCGGCACGGCTGGGTGGAATCGCAGATGACCGAGATCATTTCGCAGGAGCAGCACGCCGCCAACACCGGCCCGCTGATCTGCGCGGTCGAGATCGCCATCCAGTGCGGCCTCATCGGCGGCATCCTCAGCCTCTTCGGCCTGTGGGGCATGGTTCGCCTGAAAGCCCTGCGCCCCTACCGTTTCGCGTTCATCGCGGGCCTGCTGCTGGTCGCGGTGGTGCTGGTCGAGAACGGCCGCTCCTACTACGTCGCCGGCTTCTGGCCCGCCCTGCTCGGCGCGGGCGCCTTCGCCCTCGGCACCGTCGAGGCCAAGCGCCTGATCCGCCGCTGGATCACCGCCGCCGCGGTGCTCTCGGCCGCCCTGTTCGCAGTCTGGATGACCTCGGTCCCGTTGTCCCGCAGCTGGATTCCCCTCCCCAAGAGCCTGACCACGATCTCCTCCCCGATCACCAACCAGGCCCAGTACTGGATGCGCGAATCCTGGTACGGCCCCGAGGGTTACGCCACCTTCACCGCCGCCGTCAACGACGCCGTCCAATCCCTCCCCGACTCCGAACGCGCCAACACCGCCGTAGTCGCCGCCGCCTACGTCCAAGCCAGCGCCCTGGAAGAATTCGGCCGCCAATACAACCTGCCCCCCGTCTACAGCCCCAACCGCGGCTGGGGCTACTTCGGCCCACCCCCGAATTCCGCCAAAACCATCGTCTACCTCTCCGTAGACGGCGTAGGCGACAAAGAATTCCTCTCCCAATTCGACTCCACCACCACCTTCCAAAAGATCAACGACCCCAACGGCCTCCCCGGCCTACAGCGCCTGATCACCGTCTACATCTGCCACAACCCCAAACACCCCTGGCCCGAAGTCTGGCCCTCCCTCCAAACCCTCACCTTCCCCAGCGGAATCTGACCCGCCTCAGAGGTACCAGTCGTCCGGCGCGGGAGTCGCACTGTCCCAAGCAGTCTCGAACTCCTCGGCAGTGATCTCCTGCGCCGCCAACTCCGGATCCCACAGATCGATCGGCGGATTGAGCGGAAAGTCCTCGAGATCAGTACGCACCACCTCCCCGCCATCCCGAATCTCGACCTGCCGAGTCCGATACCCATCGATGATCTCGGTCAAATAATCCGCAGCCGCGACATCCTCCTCCGGATCCCACCGCTTACGCGTATACAACAGCCCCCGCTCGGCTACCGCCCCGAACCCCTCCTTTGTGCGCTGCGAATCCCGCTGCGCACGAAGGCTGTTCAACGCCGAATCCGACCGATCATCGATATCGACCTCATCCAACCCCCACTTCTCCAACTCCGCCCATCGCTGCGGATCCTCGACAACCGCTGTCTCGGCGAATGTCTCGACAATCTCCCGCGCCGACCGCGCATGAATGACCCACCACACGCCACCCATCCCATAGTCATGGCACACCAGGAATGGCCGCTTGCCCACCTCATCACCACTCACACCAACCCACCCTAGGCACACCCCCGGACATGTCGGATCCCCGGAGTAGACCATCCGCATGGCCCCCGACCCCCGAGCCAAACCGCCCCGCCTCCCCGCCGACCTCATAGTCCGCCTGGTCGAAGCCCACACCCGCGGCTCCCTTCACCTCCCGATGTTCCACGCCGACGACGTCCTGCCCCTCCTCGAAGGTACCGACCGCGAATATGCCGCCGCAGCACTACTTCTCGACAAAGGCAAGGTCTTCTACCCCCTCGGAACGGAGCCCTGACCCCCCTTGTCATGCGGTCCGACCTGGGCAAACCGACCGGACTGGCTGGAGTTTCCGGGGCGATTCGGCATCGTGGGCAGGGGTGGTCGGCGACTATGGAAGGCCGTCGAATGTAAAGGGGAGCGAGTTTGTCCGATGCCGTGGAGCGTAGAGAGCGGATTTGTGAGGCCCTGCTGGCGTGGCTTTATGTCGACTCTCGGGCGGAGCGGCCGGGCTCGACTCCCGCGCCGGAAGTCATTGCGGCCCAGTCGGACTGGAGTTCGGGGCCGATTCTGCCGCAGGAACTGCTCGAGGCCGCCTTCGTGCTGCGCAGCCGGGGGCTGCTCGCCACGGTCGAGGAGCCGGGGCAGCCCCCGGCGCTACGGATCACCTCCGCCGGAACCCGGGTGTTGGAACAGACGCGCGGCCGCGCCATGGCTCCCGCGCCGCGCAAATCGCCCCGCAAGCGCTGCTGACCTGACCGCCCGCGGCGGGGATACGCTCTGGGAGTGCCGATCTTGCTGATCATTCATCACACGCCGTCGCCGTTCATGCAGGAGATGTTCGAGGCGGTGGTGGCGGGGGCTACCGATCCGGAGATCGAAGGGGTGGAGGTGGTGCGGCGGGCAGCGTTGGCGGTCACCGCGAGTGATGTGCTGGCGGCTGATGGGTATGTGCTGGGGACGCCTGCCAATCTCGGCTATATGAGCGGTGCGCTCAAGCATGCGTTCGACACCTTCTATTACCCGTGCCTGGATTCCACCAAGGGCCGCCCGTACGCCCTCTATATCCACGGCAATCAAGGCACCGAGGGGGCGGAGCGGAGTGTGGAGAGTGCGACGACCGGGCTCGGGTGGGAGAAGGCGGCCGCGCCGGTGATCGTTTCGGGGAAGCCGGAGAAGGCGGATGTCGAGCGGTGCTGGGAGCTGGGGGCTACTGTGGCGGCTCGCCTTATGGGCTGAGTGGAGCGTTCCCCCGAATTCTGGTGGCTGACACATCGGGTGGGGGGACCGTCATACTCGGGAGGACATTCGCGGAATGTCCGTTTGTGGAGTGTGGGAAGAGGTGACGGCCGCCGTGCAGGCGCAAGAGTCGGGGATACGCCGGATCGGGCTGGTCGAGGACCATGAGTCGGTGGCGATCGGACTGTCGGCGATGTTGGCGCCGCAAGCCGATCTGGAATTGGTGATCACGGCGGGAACGGTCGCCGAATTGCTCGCGGCGGGGCCGACGTTGGATCTGGTGGTGCTGGATCTGCGGCTGGCCGATGGTTCGTCGCCCGAGGAGAACGTGCGGGCGCTGCGGGCACGGGGGATCGAGGTACTGGTGTTCACCGGTGCCGACAATGCTTTCCTGGTGCGTGCAGCCGCCCGAGAGGGCGTGCTGGGTGTGGTGCGCAAATCCGAGGACGCCGCGACCGTGGTGGCCGCGGTGCGCCGGGCCGCGCAGGGCGAACAGGTGGTGACCACCGATTGGGCCGCCGCCATCGACGGCGACCCGCAACTGCAGGACGTCGGGTTGAGCCCGCGCCAGCAGCAGGTGTTGCAGCTCTACGCCTCGGGCGAGAAAGCCTCGCGCGTCGCCCGCATGACCGGCCTGTCCGAGCAGACCGTCAACGACTATCTGGGCCGCATCCGGCAGAAGTACGCCGACGCCGGACGCCCGGCCCCGACCAAGACCGACCTGTACAAGCGGGCCGTCGAGGACGGGTGGCTGCCTGTCCCCGAACGGAATCCGCGGGCATGACCGCGTCGGGCACCCTGGATCCGACGGCCGCGACCCGGCCGGTGCCCTCCCCGGCGGCGTTCGTGCAGCGGCTGCGCCGCGGCCTGGCCATGCGGGAGGATCCGGCGACCGCCGCCTACGACCGCATCATGTTGCGGTTGGGCATCTCGATCGGCATCGCGGGCGTGATCGTCGGCGGCGTCGAACTGCCGGAGGTCGCCGAACAGGGCCGTTACGGGCCCATGTGGTGGACGGTGACCGCGGTGCTGCTGGCCTTCGGCTGGTATCCGGTGATCGGCGTGGTGGCCGCCGTGTCGGGTCCGCGCGCCATCCGCTTCGTCTCCGGTTGCGCCGCGATCAGTTTCCTGGGCGCGCTGGCCTCGATCCCGTTCGGACTGCACCTGCACGCGATCGACGCGACGACGGTGTGGCCCTACCGGGTCACCCCGCTGGCGGTGACCGCCGCGGTGCTGGCCTGGCAGACCCGCCTCACCGTGATCTATCTGCTGGTCTCCGCCACCTCGGCCGCCGCCGCGACCCTGTACACGGTGCCCGCGTTCACGACTCAGCATGTCGCGGAGAACTTCCTGCGCGCGGTCGGCTTGTCGGCGCTGTTCGTCTGGTGCGGCGTCGCTCTCACCGGTGCCGCGGCCCGCGTCGACCGGGAGTCGGCGATCGCCTCCCGCCGCGCCGCCGCCCAGGCCGCCGCCCTGGCCCGTGATCGCGAACGCGCCCGCTTCGCCGCGCTCATCCACGACGCCGTGCTCTCGACCCTGCTGGAGGCGTCTCGCGCCGGCACCGCGTCGGATGTGCTGCAACGCCAGGCCGAGCGCACCATCGAGCAACTCGACGAATGCCATGGCGAGCAACGAGATCCGGACCTGCTGGATGCCCGCTCGGCCGTGCTGTTCCTGCGCGCCGCGGTGCAGGAGGTCAATCCTGGTGTGCGTTTCGCCACCCGCACCTGGCCCGGCTACGACGATCTGCGCATGCCGGTGCATTCGGCCAGCACCATTGCCGCCGCCCTCACCGAGGCGGTGCGAAACAGCTTGCGGCACGCCGCCGTTCCCGGTCGTGAGGTGCGCCGCACGGTGACCGCCACGGTCAGCGCGGGCAGCATCCGCATCGTATTCAGCGATGACGGCGCCGGTTTCGACCTCGCCGCCGTCTCCGCCGACCGACTCGGCATCTCGATGAGCATCCTGGGCCGCATGCGTCAGCTCGCGGGCGGTTCGGCGTTCGTGGAGACCCAGCCGGGCGAGGGCACCACCGTGACCTTGGTGTGGGGTGGCGATGGTTCCCGTTGACAATGCCGCCCTCGAACTGGATCCCCGGTTCGGGCTGCGGGATCTGCTCGGCCTGCGCGGCAGCGCCGCCTGGCTGTTCCTATTGATCCTCGAAGCCGTGATCGCGCTGTACATGGTGCGCAATTTCGGCCAGTCCCCGCCGTGGGCGGCCGCGGCCAGCATGGTGCTGATGCTCAGCGCCGGCGCCCTGGTCACCGCCATCCCGGTGGATCCGCTGCCGATCCCGGTGGCGCTGTACGCGGCCATCGCCCCACCCGTCGCGACCACACTGACGGTCATCACCCCCGAACACGATCTCGTGCACGAGACGGTGTGGTCGGCGTTCGCGTCGTCCTATGTGCTCGCGGTCCTGGTGCTGCGCGGCCGAATTCGCACCGCGTGGGTGGGCGTCGTCCTCGTCGCGGCCGTGCTGGTGGCGCTCGGCCTGATCGGCGGCCACCTGCAACCCGGCACCCTGGTCGGTTCGCTCATGCCGGTCGGCACGGTCACCGCGATCTCGGTGTTCACCGCGGTCATGCGTCCCATGCAGCAGTCGCTGCGCATCCTGCGCGAGGACGCCATGATGCGCGCCGCCGCCGAGGCGACCATGGCCGCCGCCGACAGCGAACGCTCCCGCCAGCTGGCCCGACTCGACCGGGTGGCGCGGCCGATCCTGGAACGGATCGCCGACGGCGTGGAACTCAGTGCCGCCGAACGCGAGGAGTGCCGCCTGCTGGAGGCCGAACTGCGGGACGGACTGCGCGCACCGCAACTGGTCACCGATGAACTCAGCGGCGCGGCGCGAGGCGCGCGTGGCCGTGGTGTCGAGGTCATCCTCCTCGACGACGGAGGTTTCGCGGGTGTCCCGGAATGGGTCCGCAAGCGTGTGATCGATGCCGCCACAAAGGAACTCGACGCCACGAATTCCGGCCGCATCACCGTGCGCGTGCTACCGCTGGGCCGTCACGTGCTGGCGACCGTCCTGGCCACGGCCCCGGATCAGGACCGCCGCACCGAGATCGACACCGACGGACAAGTCACCACCATGACCGACTGAGCCGATGCGGGCTATGCCTTGTCGTCGTCGCTCGGCTTCTCGGTGTGGCGGGGCTTCTCGTAGCGGGACCGATCCTCGTAGCGGCCCGGCCCGCCCTTCCACATCTGATCGCGCAGCGCGGACTGGACGGTCGTCGACAGCCAGGAGTTGAGGGACTGCCCGCTCTGCGCGGCAGCCTCCTCGGCCCGCGACTTCATCTGCTCGACCAGCCGCAGCGTGACCCGGCTGATGTCACCGGTCATCTCCTCGAATGTCGGGTGTTCCTCTTCCCGCGCGGCTTTACGGACATCCACGTGCGCGTCGGTCCCGTCCACGGAGACATGCACTGTCCGGTCTGGAAGCGTGGCGCTGACCTCGGCGGCGAGATCAGACAGCGCCGCCAGCAACACCAGCCGCGCCGAGTTCTCGGTGGCGGCGGCCAGGGCGGCGGCGGTGGACTGGGTTTTCTCATCGCCCAGAGCGGCCGCGGCGATCAGGTTCTCGCGCAGCTGGGCGGTGTATTTATTGAGATCCATGACACCAGTGTGACGTCACATCTGACACCATTCAAGGAAACGTTTGACGCCTGAATTGGGCGCTTGACGCGAATCGCCATCGGACCCGGCACGGTTCGGGTATAACGGTGCAAATCCCGTTCCAGCGACGCTGTAGCCTTTCTGACTATGACGAACGGTGAATCGACGCGAATCGAGCTGCACGCGTCCGGCACAGTAGGTGTCGCGATGGTGACCCCCTTTACCGCCGAAGGCAAGCTCGACGTCGATGCCGGTGTCGCGCTGGCCGCCCGCCTGATCGACGGCGGCGTCGATCTACTCGCCATTTCCGGGACCACCGGTGAGTCGCCGACCACCACCGAGTCCGAGAAGTTCGACCTGCTGCGCGCCGTCGTGGACGCCGTCGGTGATCGTGCCACCGTCATCGCGGGCATCGGAACCTACGACACCGCGCACAGCATCGAACTCTCGCGCAACGCGCAGCGCGCGGGCGCGCACGGCCTGCTGGTCGTGACCCCGTACTACTCGCGTCCCAACCAGGACGGCCTGCTCGCGCACTTCACCGCCATCGCGGACGCGACCGATCTGCCGATCACCCTCTACGACATTCCGCCGCGCTCGGTGGTGCCCATCGCCACCGACACCATTCGCCGGCTGGCCGAGCACCCGAACATCGTCGCGGTCAAGGACGCCAAGGGCGATCTGGGCGCGGGCGCGGAGTTGATCGCCGAGACCGGGCTGGCCTTCTACTCCGGCGACGACGTGCTCAACCTGCCCTGGTTGTCGATCGGCGCGACCGGATTCATCAGTGTCATCGGCCATCTCGTGCCGGACCGCCTGCGTGCCCTCGTCGACGCCTACCGCGCCGGTGACGTTCAGCGCGCACGCGAGATCAATGTCAGCATGGCCCCGCTGAACCGGGCCATGGCCCGGCTGGGCGGTGTCGCCATGACCAAGGGTGCGCTGCGATTGCTGGGCATCGAAACCGGAGAGCCACGCTTGCCTCAACTTCTTCCGTCCCAAGACCAACTCGATGAGCTCGCGGTGGACCTGCGCGCTGCGGGGGTGCTTGCATGAGCGAACCGATCGCACGTCGCCCGCGCGCTCGACGACCGCGACCGGGTGCACGCGGTCGTAGCCGCCCAGCTCGAGGAGGCGGGCGTCTTGGACGGCGGCCACGTGCACCCGGTAGTCCAG
>NZ_JBSGBY010000138.1:0-15349 GCF_053601505.1 Nocardia sp. NPDC004722 | reverse complement strand
ACCTCGGTGGCGGGTCAGCTGCTGGCGGCGCTGGTGCTGGATGTGGTCGCGCCGACCGGTACGGGACTGTCGGTGTGGGCGGTCATCGGCTGTCTGCTGACCTTCGTGGCGGTCGCCATGGCCGCTCGCTCGCGAGGCTGAGTGTCGGGCGGTCAGCGGAAGCTCCCAGCCTCTTATATGAAAGCTGTTCCGGGTATTCGTAATTCGCCGTCCATATGAGTGTGCGATGGTGCGGTCATGGCTGTCGACTACGCGGTGTGGGCCGCGCGTCTGGTGCTGGCCGTCGTATTCGGGCTGTCGGCGTGGGGAAAGTTCGCCGATGCGTCGGGTACCCGGAAAGCGGTGGGGGAATTCGGGATACCCCCGGCCTGGGTGCCGACCGTGACGTGGGGCCTGCCCGCGGTGGAGGCGCTGGTGGCGGTGGCGCTGGTGCCGCCGTGGACGGCCGCGCCCGCGCTGCTGGTGGCGATACTGCTGCTCGGCATGTTCACCGGCGCGGTGGTGCGCCTGCTCCGGTATGGAAAGCGCCCGGTCTGTTCTTGTTTCGGTGCCGGGAGTGCCGCGCCGATCGGCCGCGGCACCGTGATCCGCAATATCGCCCTGATCGCCCTGGCCGGTTGGACGGTGGTGGCGACGCTGGCGGACCCGCAGGTCCCGGGCGTGCTGCCGCTGGATCGTGCGGTGGCGATGGCGGTCGCGGCCGGATTCGGCGCGGTGCTGGTCTCGCTGTGGGCCGAATTGCGCTCGCTGCGCCGCCGTGTGGACGCGCTGGCGCGAAACGCCGAGAGCCGCCCCGGGGAGTCGGGACGGCTCTCGGAATCTCTCGGTCAGACCAGTTTCTTCGAGCGCAGCTCGTGACCCTTCGAGGTCTTGCAGCGGCCTGATTCCAGATCCCACTGCCAGCCGTGCAGGTTGCAGGTGAGGGTATTGCCTTCGACCACACCGAATTTCGAGAGATCCGCCTTCAGGTGCGGGCAGCGGCGCTGCACTTCCCAGCCGTCGAGCTCGGTGGAGGCGGAGTCGTCGTGCGCCTCGGAGAACCAGCCGTCGGCGTAGGCGATGCGCTCGTCGGTGAGGCACTTGAAGAAGGTGTAGAGGAATTCGTTGTACCCGCCGATGCGCCAGGTGGTGAAGCGCGTCGACAGGAAGATGGTGTTGACCCAGTCGGGTTCGTCGTCGCGCAGCACGGTGCGCACCAGTTCCGGCGCGATGCGGAACCCGTAGCGGTGCTTGCCTTCTCCCTCGACGTAGGCGCGCACGACCCGCTTGGGGAAGTCCAGCACCACGGTCTCGTCGCCCATGACCAGGCTGACCGGGTAGCCGATGCCGTCGCAGATCAGATCGGACTGCGCCATGATCGGCTCGAACTTGGCCTTGAGGGCGGGCAGTAGCGGATCGCCTTCGGCCGGCGCCCAACTCGCCTTCTCGGCGGCCAGCACGGGAGCCATGCGCCGAGCCATGTCCTCGATGTAGGCGGCCTTGTCGCCGTAGATGGTGTCCGGGTCGACCGGGTGGGTGAGCGAAGTCAGTTCCTTGCCACGCAGATCCGCGGTCGAGCCAGGGATCATGAGCAGCCCGCCCTCGTTGCCGTGGATCTTCATCTGATCCAGGAACACGATCTGGTCGGGGAAGATATTGCCCTCGTCGCCGCGATCGTCGTTGAGGTAGCGCAGCTCGTCGTCGAGGAAGACCGGCGGCCCGGCGGACGGGACGACCCAGGTGGCCCCGACCTGCTCGATGTAGGAGCGGCAGCGGTCCATGCCGCGCTGGCGCTTCTGCTTGCCGAAGTTGGCCTTGGTCTTGGTCGGGATGTCGTAGACCATCGGGTACCAGATCGCGCCCGAGTACTGGAGCAGGTGGATGTCCACGTGCCCGAAGTTGTCGTGCAGCACGTCCATGTCGACCGGGCGCGCGTCGTTCATGTTGAAGCACACGGTTTCCCCGTCGGCGACGACCAGGGCGGAGTCGCCGATCGGGCCGTCGGCGGGCGCGCGCAGCGCGATGATCATGATGTCCAGGTCGCCGCCCGGACCGGTGATGGTGGTCTTGACCGAGTCCTCGGTCTCCACGAACTTGGTGAAGCCGAGCTTCTCCAGTTCCCGCTTCAGATCCGGCACCGGGTAGTCGGGCAGTAGGACGGTGGCGTCCTTGTTGACCTTGTCCGCCAGATGCTTGGCGTCCCAGTGATCGCGGTGCAGATGCGAGACATAGAGGAAATCGCAGTTGCCGAGCTCGTCCCAGTCCAACTGGGTGTTGTCGGGGAACGGGAACCACGATGCGAAGTAAGCGGGGTTGACCCACGGGTCGCAGAGGATCGTCCCGGCCGCGGTTCGGATGTGGAACCCGGCGTGTCCGACGCTGGTGATCTGCACGAGCTTCATTCCTCCCTGACCGTTACCAGCCACCCAGAGTACTGGCTAGCCCGAGACGTCGCCGATGCAGTAACCCTCGGAGCCCGACTTCAAGGTGTATATCTGCTTCGTCTGATTTCCCGCGCCGGTGGTGACCGGGACGGACACCGTGATGTAGCCGCCGCGCGGCCACTCCGACTTGAGGGAATCGTCGACGAAGGTCTTTACCGTGCCGGGCTTCGACGGGTTCACCGCCAGCGGCACCATGACCGGCTTGCCGGTTCCGTCGGGGTCCCAGGTCTTGCCCGCCGCGCAGATCAGCGGGTACGCGTCCTCGCGATCGCTGGGATCGATCGGTTTGCCGATCGCCCGGGATAGGTAGCGCCGCACCGTGTGTCGGGCGTCGGCATCGTTGAATTGCGCGTTGGGATTGGGGCCGGGCTCGCCGGTGGGATACACGTGCGGGCAGGCGTATCCGGTGGCGATGTCGCGATCCTGGGCGGTGACGGTGAGCGCGGCGTTCTGCCACGTCACGGTCGTGCCGTCGGCCGTGCCGGGCCCGGCCAGCGCCTCGCGGATGGCCTGCGGGTCGGCGTACATGCCGCGCACATTGCGCGGGGCCATGGTCCAGCAGCGCTCGGCCACCTCGTCGATTCCCTTGCCGCGCAGGTCGGCGGCCCAGCGTGCCACCGCGGCGGCGGCCTCGGGTTTGCCCGGCACCGCACCCACTCCGTCGATCGAGGCGGGGGCCGCGCTCGGGGCCGGGGTGGTGGTCTCGCTGGTCCCGGCGGAATCGGCCTGCCAATCGGTGCCTTCGATCCCGACTCGGGAATCGCAGCCGTTCGCCAGCCACGCCAACCCGACTATCAGAGTTCCGATCAGCCCCTTGCGGAGACCTTCACGCAGTGCTGTCGGGCAGTTTTCCACTCGGGCGAACCTCTTTCAGTGTCGAGAAGTCACATCAACCGAATCGCTGTTACCTGGATCACTGGATGCCGCGCGGGCAGCGACTACGCTAGCGGACTTGTGGAACCCGTCTACTACCCCGTCATCGGGCTGGCCCGCACCATTTTCGCGCTGCAGGGCCTGAAGTTCACCGTCAAGGGTGAAGACAACATTCCGGCGACCGGTGGTGCGGTCATCGCCATCAACCACACCGGCTACATGGACTTCACCTACGCGGGCCTGCCCGCGCGCGCCACGAAGCGCTACATCCGCTTCATGGCCAAGAAGGAAGTCTTCGACAACTCCATCTCCGGCCCGATCATGCGCGCCCTCAAGCACATTCCGGTGGACCGGGGCGCGGGCACCGAGTCCTACCACGAGGCCGTGCGCCGCCTGCGCGCCGGCGAACTGGTCGGCGTCTACCCCGAGGCCACCATCAGCCGCAGCTTCGAGATCAAGGACTTCAAGTCCGGCGCGGCCCGCATGGCCATCGAAGCAGGCGTCCCCATCATCCCCATGACCATCTGGGGCGCCCAACGAGTCTGGACCAAAGGCTTCCCGAAACGCCTGGGCCGCACCAACACCCCCATCTCCATCGCGGTAGGCAAACCCATCCAGCCCTTCGAACCCGCCTCCGCCCTGACCGACCAACTGCACTCGACCATGCAGGAAATGCTCCTCGACCTCCAAAAGGACTACCCCCACGACCCCGGCGCCTACTGGGTCCCCGCCCGCCTCGGCGGCACCGCCCCCACCCTCGAGGAAGCCAACGCCATGGACGCCGCCGAAGCCGCCGAAAAGGCCGCCCGCCGCGCCGACCAGCCGAGCGAATAACTCAGCGCCCCTTAGCGTCTCGCGAGATTGCGGTCCGTCCCCGGAGTGGAGCACCCCCGGGGCCGGGCCGCATCCTCGTTCATGTACCCGAACCAGCAATGACGCCAAGGTTCCGTTGAGGATCTTGAAAGTTGCGCGGATAGCGTTGCAGGAGTTGAAAGGCCTTAGGGCTCAATGACTTCAGCGCTCCTCGGGGAGGAGCCTTCGAGGGGAAAAGTATGATCAAGACAGTCGTCACGCGTGTCGGACTCGCGTTCGTGGCTTTGGCTGCGACGCTGGCGGTAACCGCTCCGGAAGCCGCCGCCGACCCGTCTGGTCGGGGTGCTTGCCTCACCATCGCGAATGACAGCTATAACGACATTCACATCGTGGTGAACAGCACGCCGATCGGAAACGCGCCCGGTTTGGCCTACGACATCTCCGCACGCACGGTTACGCCCCTCGCGGATGACGCCGGGAACTACCTGCTCTCATCCGACGGCAACTGGAATCTCAACGCCCCGGCCGGCAGTTGGGCGTTCGATACCAAGTTCCGTGAAGGCGCCTGCGCGGGCATCTGGAACTTCACCGTGAGCTGACCGGAATGCTGATCTTTGGCGGCCGGGTGCATGGTCGGATGGGTCGTGGCGGGGCAGACTCGGGGCCATGGGCGAATCGGCGGGCGTGGGACGGGTTTTCGATCCGATGTGGGGCGAGATCGAGGCGGTTGGGCGCGACGGGACCAGCGGTGGGTATCGCAGGTATGCGTGGTCGGACGCGGATCTGACGCTGCGGGAGTGGTTTCGGGGGTGCGCGGCGGGCCGGGGGATGGAGGTCGAGGAGGATCGGAACGGGAATTTGTGGGCCTGGTGGTTGCCGCGGGGGTGGGTGGGGGATCCGGTGGGGGCGTTTGTGACCGGGTCGCATTTGGATTCGGTGCCGGATGGGGGTGCGTTCGACGGGCCGTTGGGGATCGTGTCGGCGTTCGTCGCGGTTGACCTGCTGCGTAGTCGTGGGGTCGAGCCTGCGATTCCGGTCGCGGTGGTGGCCTTCACCGATGAGGAGGGGGCGCGGTTCGGGGTGGCTTGCATCGGGTCTCAGCTCAGTACCGGTGCGTTGGCTCCCGAGCGTGCGCTGGCGTTGCGCGACGGGGACGGAATCAGCTTGGCGGAGGCGCTGGTTCGGGCGGGACGGGATCCGCATGCGCTGGGGGCGGATGCCACGCTCGCCGAGCGGGTCGGGGTTTTCGTGGAACTCCATGTCGAGCAGGGGCGGGCGTTGGATCTGGTGGATCGGCCGTTGGCGTTGGCCTCGGCGATCTGGCCGCATGGGAGGTGGGAGTTCGAGTTCGACGGGGAGGCCAATCATGCCGGGGCTACTCGGTTGATCGACCGGCGTGATCCGATGCTGCCGTTCGCCGCTACGGTGCGGGCCGCGCGGGTGGAGGCGGCGGCGCGGGAGGCGGTCGCTACGTTCGGGAAGGTGCTGGTCGCACCCAACGGCACCAATGCGATTCCCTCGCGGGTGCGGGCTTGGCTGGATGCGCGGGCCGCTGATCAACCGACCCTGGACGCCCTGGTCGCACGCGTCGCCGAACTGGCTCGCGCGCACGCGGGGGAGGAGGGGGTCGAGCTGGTGGTGCGGGCCGAATCCGTCACGCCGGTGGTCGATTTCCCGGCCGCGCCGCGTGCCCGCTTGGCCGCCGCACTGTCACATCTCGGCGATATCCCGGTGATTCCGACGCAGGCCGGGCATGACGCGGGCATTCTCTCCGACCGCGTCCCTACCGCAATGCTGTTCGTGCGCAACCCGACCGGCGTCTCCCACTCTCCGGCTGAATTCGCCGAGCCTGCCGATTGCCACCTCGGTGCGGCGGCCCTCGCCGACATCATGGCGGCGTGGACCGTCGTCGGCTGATCCGCCGGGCCGGGCTCGGCCGCCGTCAACTCGGGTCGGACCCGCGCACCGCCGACAGCCAGGTGGCGACCGCCGCCGCGACCACGGTGGCCCCGACGAATGCCGGTACGCCCCCGCCCGAGGAGTACACCCACAGCAAGCCCACGAACGGCCCGGCGATCGCCGACTGCGCGTCCAGCAGCAGTCGCCGCCCGATTCCGGTGCGTCCCAGCGCTTCCGGATCCGGTCGGCTCGGATTGTCGAGGAGATTCCCCACCGGCTCCGTATCCCGTACCCGGCCGGACGGATACACCCGCTGCCCGCCGACACTCACCGCGCGCCCTGCGATTTCGGCCGTCTCCTGGGTGAACGTCACCAGTATCGGATCGAAGTACACGGGCAGCCAGACCGGTTTCCCCGCCACCGTGCACTCCAGCCACGACCGGCTGATCAGCCGGTGCTGCTGCCGCACCCGCCTGACCGCGACCTCGCGGCGTTCCCCGCCGGGCAACCCGGCGGGGAGGTACCCGGTCGCCACGGCGAGTCGAAACCCCGTGTAGCCCAGCATGATCAGGCCGACGGTCCCGAGCATGGCGATCTGCTCCGAATCGGCGAACGGCACCCAGACGAGGATGATCGCGAGCGTCCCGACCGTCACCAGCGCCGGATAGGCCAGCGGATGCGCTGTCCGCAGGATCACTTCAGAAAGCCGATCTTGGTGTAGTCCTTGTCGGCGAATCCGAAGGCGCCGTAGTTGGCGAGGGTCTTGCGGACGGCGACGGTGCCCGCGGGCTGGTTGAACGGCAGCGACCACACCTCGTCCCAGATCATGGCGTCGGCCTGGTTGGCGAGTTCGACGGCCTTCGCGGGATCGAGTTCGGCGACCGTCTGATCGATGACCGCGTTGAGCTCCGGCGATCCGATCTTGGACTTGTTGCCGAGCCAATTGCCCGGGTTGTAGTAGAAGAGCTGCTTGAGGATGCCGAGCGGGAACGACGTGCCGCCGATGCTCCACTGCGCGAGATCGTAGTTGCCCGGATCGATCACATTGGTGAAAAGCCCTTGCCCCGGCACGGTTTGGATATCGAGCTTGACGCCGATCTTCTGGAAGTCGGCCTGAATGATCTTGGCGTCGTCGACCCAGGAGTTCTGCTGGTACATGACATCCCGAATGACCAGCTTGCGGCCGTCCTTCTCGCGCACGTCACCGTTGCGGACCCAGCCGAGCTCGTCGAGTTCCTTGGCGGCCTGATCCAGATTGAAGGCCAGTGGCCCCGAATTGTCCTGGTAGCCATGCTGTCCGATGCCGTAGACATGGTTGCCGACCGCCTTCGGATTGTCGACCACTCCCTGTAGGAAGTTCTCGACGATCTTCTGCCGATCGACGGCCTTGGCGAGCGCCCGGCGCAGCCGCGCATCCTCGACGATGGACCCGGGCGCGCCGTTGAACGCGATGAAGGAGTACCCGGGCGCGGGTGCACGCCGGACTTCCACGCCGGGTGAGTTCTTCGCCGTGGTGACCGCTTCGAGCCCCGACGCCGACGCCACGTCCAGTTCGTTGTTCTGCACGGCGGGCAGCATGGCGTTGTAGTCCAGGACGCTGAAGGTGATGGTGTCCAGCTTCGGGGTATCGCCCCACCATTTGGCGTTGCGGCCCAGGGTGATTCGATTCTGGGTGCGGTCGATGTTCGTGATGACGAACGGCCCGGCGCTCAGCGGCAGCGCACTGCGCGCCCAATTGTCCAGCGCCTGCGGTGATTCGGTCGCGGCCTTCGGGTAGAGCGGGGAGAACATGCCCTTCCACTCGCTGTAGGGCTGCTTGTAAGTCACGATGGCCTGCCGGTCGTCGACCCCGCGCTCGACCCTGTCGACGCGGTCGTAACCGTCGGTAGAGGACACCTGGTAGGCGCTGTCGGAACCGTTCTGCGCCTGGAACTCCGACCGCAGATCCTCCCAGGTGATGGGCGAGCCATCGGTCCAGACGGCCTTGGGATTGATGGTGTAGGTGACCACCTGCGGGCTGGTGCCGGTCAACTGCACATCGGTGAAGTAGTTCTTGTCGATGCTGAGCTCATTGGCCGCATTGCTGACGAACGGCGAACCCAGCAGCGGGGCGATCACGCTGGCGGTGTCGCCGGTGGTGCCGTCCACCTGCAGGTAGTTGAACGACTCCGGGAAGGAGGTCAGCGGCAGCCGCAGCGTGCCGCCGTCCTTCAGGTCCGACACCGGATGCGGGTTGATGTCGTTGGTAGTGCCGAGTTCGCCACTGCCGGTGGTGTTTCCGGTATCCGAACTACACCCGGCGGCGACGAGTCCGGCCGCGGCGATCGGGATCGCGAGCCGGAACAGGGTCTGACCTATCCGCATGAAACGCTCCCTTCGCCGCGGCCGGAAGCCGCATTACGGAGTGGGACCTACTTGAGGAAACCGACCTTCGTGTAGTCGGCGCTGGCCAGGCCGAAGGCACCCCAGTTGGCCAGGTTGGTACGAACAGCGTGGGTGCCGGACGCCTGGTTGAACAGCATGGAATGGCCTTCGTCCCAGATCATCTTGTCGGCCTTGTTGGCCAGCTCGATGGCCTTGGCCGGATCCAGTTCGGCCATAGCCTGATCGATCACCGCGTTCAGTTCCGGCGACCCGATGCGAGACTTGTTGCCCTGCCAGTTCTTCGGGTCGTAGTAGTAGAACTGCTTCAGCGCACCGATCGGTTGCACGCTGGTGCCACGACTCCACTGCGCGAGGTCGTAGTTACCCGGGTCGATGACATTGGTGAAAAGGCCGGTGCCGGGGACGGTCTGGATGTCCATCTTGACGCCGATCTTCTTCAGATCGGCCTGAATGATCTTGGCGGTGTTGACCCAGGAGTCCTGCTGGTACATGACATCCCGGATGGCGAGCTGCTTGCCGTCCTTCTCGCGGACGTCACCCTTCATGACCCAGCCCAGCGCGTCCAGTTCCTTGGCGGCCTGGTCCAGGTTGAACGCCACGTCCTGCGAGTTGTCCTGGTAGCCCTTCTGGCCGTCGATGTAGACATGGTTGTTCACCGTCTTCGGGTCATCGACGATGCCGTGCTGGCTGGTGTTGACGATGGTCTGCCGGTCGATGGCCTTGGAGATCGCCACCCGCAGCTTCTGGTCCTCGAACAGCGATCCCGGCGCGCCGTTGAAGGCGATGAAGCCGTAGGTCGGTTCCGCGGCGCGGCGGATCTCGACGCCGGGGGCCTGCTTGGCGCCGGTCACGGCCTCGAGCCCGGAGACGTACGCCTCGTCCAGTTCATTGTTCTGGATGGCGGGCACGACGGCCGTGTTGTCGAGGACGCTGAAGGTGATCGTATCCAGTACCGGCTTGTCACCCCACCACTTGGGGTTGTGGCCCAACGTGATCCGGTTCTGGGTCCGGTCGATATTGGTGATCATGAACGGACCCGCGCTGACCGGCAGCGAGTTGCGCGCCCAATCGTTGAAGGCCGCCGGGGATTCGGTGTCGGCCTTCGGGAAGATCACGCCGAAGATGCTCTGCCATTCACCGTAGGGCTGGTTGAAGGTGACCACGGCCTGCCGGTCGTCGACGCCGCGCTCGACCTTGCCGATGTGGTCGTATCCGGAGACGGAAGCCGACTGGTAATCGGGGTTGCTGCCATTGTTGGCCTGCCACTGCGACTTCAGGTCCTCCCACGTGATGGGCGAGCCGTCGGTCCACACCGCCTTCGGATTGATGGTGTAGGTGACGACCTCCGGGCTGGTGGAGGTCAGCTGGATATCGGTGAAGTAGTCGTGATTGACGCTCAGCTCACCGGCAGCGGTGCTGTTGAACGTCGAGGGCAGCGTCGGCGCGATGACGCTCACCGTGTCATCGACATTGCCGTCCACATGCAGCGCGTTGAAGGACGCGGGGAACGAGGACAGGTTCAGCCGCAGGTTGCCGCCGTCCTTCAGGTCCGAGACCGGATGTGGATTGATGTTGTTGATGATCCCGAGTGCCGCGGTCCCGCCTTCGGTGGCGCTGGAACTACACCCGGTCACAACCATCCCGAGCGCGACCAAGGGGATCGCGAGTCGAATCATGGTCGAACGTGTCCGCATGGACCGCTCCTTCCGCCGAGACGGCTGTCGTCTGTTTCCGACTGGACCCTATTTCAGGAACCCGATACTGGTGTAGTCGTACGAGGCCAGGCCCGGGGATCCGAAGTTGGCCAGATCGGACCGTACCCCGAAGTTGCCCTCGTCCTGTATCAGCGGCAGCGAGTGACCCTCGTCGAAGACCTTCTTGTCGACCTGATTCGCCAGGTCGATGGCCTTGTCGGGATCCACCTCCGACAGCGTCCGGTCGATCAGATCATTCAGATCCTGGGACCCGACGCGCCCGTAGTTGAGCTGAATGTCATTGGGGTACAGCCCGAACACCTGCGGCAGGCTGCTGAAGACGAAGGCGTCGCCGGACAGCAGGAACTGGGCCACATCGAAGTTGCCGGTCTGCAGGACATCGGTGAAGAAGCGCTGCGCCGGGTGTGGCTCGATGGTCATCTCTACGCCGATCTTGCTCAGATCCTGCTGGATCAGCTTGGCGACCTGCAGATGCGCATCGTCCTGGACGAAGACGTCGCGGATGGTCAGCTTCTTGCCGTCCTTGAACCGGCCGTCGCCCTGCTTCACCCAGCCCGCCGCGTCGAGTCCCGCGGCGGCAGCGGCGGGATCGAAGCTCGGCGCGTCGTCCTGGTACCCGTGCTGCCCGCGCAGGAAGACCTGACTGTTGAGCGGTTTCGGCTTGTCGACGATGCCGTTCTGCAGCGTGTCGGCGATCCGCTGTCGGTCGATGGCCTTCGAGATGGCCACGCGCACTTGCTGATCGGCGAGGATCGAGCCCGGAGCGCCGTTGAAGGCGAAGTACCGCCACCGGTTCCAGGCGGCATGCCGGACCTGCAAGGTCTGCACCTGGCGGACCGCCTGCAGATCCGGCAGCGTGCGCAGCAGCGCGGCGTCGAGTTCGTTGTTCTGCAGGTCCTGGGTCCACGCATTGCTGTCCAGCGCCCGGAAGGTCACCGTGTCCAGCTTCGGGGTGTTGCCCCACCATTTGGGGTTGCGCGCCAGGGTGATCAAGCCGTTGGTGCGGTCGATGTTCTGCAGCAGGAACGGCCCTGCGGACACCGGGAGACCGTTGACCAGCGACTTGTTGAACGAATCCGGGTTCGCCGTCACGGCTTTCGGGTAGAGCATGGAGTTGCCCGAGAACTGTCCGCGCCAGTCGGCGTAGCCCTTGTCGAAGGTGAGGACGGCCTGCCGGTCGTCCACCCCGCGCTCGATCTTCGCCACCCGGTCGAACCCGTTGCTGATGGCGATCTGGAAGTCCTTGTTCTTGCCGCTCTGCGAATTGGCTTCGGAGGCAATGTCTTCCCAGGTGATCGGGGTGCCGTCGGACCACACCGCCTTGGGGTTGATGGTGTAGGTCACCACCTGCGGGTTCGTGGACGTCAGCTGGACGTCGGTGAAGTAGTCGTGATTGACGCTGAGATTGCCCGCGGCGTCGGTATTGAACGCGCGCGGCATCATGAAGCGCTCGATGTCCGCGTAATCGCCGTCATTGCCGTCGATCTGCTGCGCGTTCCAGTTGACCGGAATCTCCGGGGTCGGCAGCCGGAGGTTGCCGCCGTCCTTGATGTCGTCGCGCGGATGCGGATTGATGTCCGCCGTCATCCCGAGCGTGCCGGTCCCCGTCGGGGCAGCCGTATTACTGCTGCATGCCGCCAGGCCCAGACCACTCGCGAGCACCATCGCCGTGCAGGCTCGTCCAATCCGCATGCGAGACCCGTCCTATCGTGTTGTCACCGGTACCGGCACCGCATCGATCAGTGCGCGGGTGTATTCGTGCTCGGGACTGGCGAAGATACGTTCTGCGGGTCCGTATTCGACGATCTGTCCGCGGTACATGACCGCTATGTCGTGGGCAAGATTACGCACAACGGACAAATCGTGTGAGACGAACAGATACGAGAGACCGCGCTCGGTCTGCAAGTCCCGCAACAGGTTCAGCACACCGGCCTGGATCGAGACGTCCAGTGACGACACCGGCTCGTCGAGCACCAGCAACTCCGGATCCAGCGCCAGCGCACGAGCGATATTGATGCGCTGCTTCTGCCCGCCGGAGAAGTCGGCGGGGTAGCGATCGGCGTGCTCGGGGCGCAGACCCACCTGCTCGAGCAATTGCGGTACGCGGCGGTTGATCTCGTCGCGAGAGCGGCCATTGATGCGCAGCGGCTCGGCCAGCGCGTCCGAGATGGGTAGGCGCGGGTCCAGCGATGCCGACGGGTCCTGGAAGACGATCTGCATCTTGCGCCTGATCTCGCGACGCTGCTGTTTGGTGAGTCGCGCGATGTCGTGCCCGAGGATCTCGATACTGCCGCCCTCGGGCTGCACCAGATCCAGGATCTGGGTGAGCGTCGTCGACTTTCCGGATCCGGATTCGCCGACCAGCGCGAGCGTGCGGCCCGCCTGGATCCGGAAGCTGATGCCGTCGACAGCCTTCACCTCACCGATCCGGCGCTGGAACACCACGCCCTTCGTCAGCGGGAAGGTCTTGCGCAGGTCGGTAACCTGCATGACCACCCGCGAGGTATCGACCGACGCGACCTCCGCGGGCGGATCGATCTCCTTGCGGTAGGCCGTGAACAGTGCCGCGCTGCTCACCTCGGAGGTTCTGATGCAGGCGGCCCGATGCCCGGGACTGGTGTCCTGCAACGGGGGTTCGGCCGCCTTGCAGTCGTCGATCGCGACCGGGCATCGTGGCGCGAACGAGCAGCCTGGCGGTAGTGCGTGCATGGCCGGCGGGGTGCCGACGATCGGGATCAGCGGCATGCGCGCCGGACCGTCCATGCGCGGAATGGAACCCAGCAGGCCGACGGTGTACGGCATCCGCGGTGCGGTGAAAAGCTCCTCTGCCGGGGCGGTCTCGACGATCCGGCCCGCGTACATCACTGCCACCCGATCGGCCAGAGTGGCCGCGATGCCCATGTCGTGGGTGATGAAGACGACGCCCGCGCCGGTGATGTCGCGCGCCTTGCGCAGCAGATTGAGGATCTGCTTCTGCACGGTCACGTCGAGTGCGGTGGTCGGCTCGTCGCAGATGATCAACTCGGGGTCGTTGGCGATGGCCATGGCGATGACCACGCGCTGCCGCATACCGCCGGAGAATTCGTGCGGGAAGGACTTGGCGCGCTGCGCCGCATCCGGGATGCCGACCAGGTCCAGCAATTCGACCGCCTTGTCGGCGGCCTCCTGCTTGCTCATCTTCTTATGTGCCAGCAAGGCTTCCGCGATCTGGTCGCCGATCCGATACACCGGGGTCAGCGCCGAGAGCGGGTCCTGGAACACCATGGACACCTTGCTGCCGCGCAGCTTGGACATTTCCCGATCGCCCAAGCCCAGCAATTCACGGCCGCGCAGCCGAATCGAGCCCTGTACCCGTGCCTGCTCCGGCAGCAGGCCGATCACGGCCATAGAGGACACCGACTTGCCGGAACCCGACTCGCCGACAATGGCGAGCACTTCGCCGTCGTTGACGGTGAAGTTCACCCCGCGCACCGCGTCGACTCGGCCCTCCTCGCCGGGGAAGGACACCCGCAGGTCGGAGACCTCCAGCAGCGGCGCGGTGGTCTTGGACCGTTCGGCGCGGGTCTCGGCCGAATCCTGGCTCATTTCTCGGCCTTTCGTGCCTGCTTCTCGGCCTTTCGCGCTTGCTTCGCCCGCGCCTTCTTGGCAGTGGGGTCGAAGGCGTCGCGCAGTCCGTCACCCATCAGGTTCGCCGACACCACGATGATCACCAGGAACATGCCGGAGAACATGAACGTCCACGGATAGGTGAGCGCGTTCTTGGAGTAGTCGCCGATCAGCGAGCCCAGCGAGACGTCCGGCGGCTGCACGCCGAAACCCAGGAAGCTCAAACCGGTTTCGGACATGACCGCGCCACCGATCGCGAGCGTGGTGTCGATGATCAGGATGGAGGCGATGTTCGGGACGACATGCGTCGTGATGATCGACCAGGTGGACGCGCCCATATAGCGTGCGGCGCGCACGAATTCACGATCTCGCAGTGTCAGGGACAGTCCCCGCACCATGCGCGCCGAGATCATCCAGCCGAATACCGCGATCAACACCACCAGCAGGATCACCGAGCTGTTGCCCTTGGTCTTCGGCGCGAACAGTGCGATGAAGATGAAGCTGGGCACCACCAGAAGCAGGTCGACGAGCCACATGATCAGGCGATCGGTCCAGTTGCCGAGCAACCCGGCCACCGATCCCGCGATGGTCGCGATGATCGCCGAGATGAGGGCCGCGCCGAAACCGATAACCAGCGACTTCTGCAGGCCGTGCAGCGTCTGCGCGAGCACGTCCTCGCCCAGCGAGGTGGTGCCGAACCAATGTTTTCCATTGGGCGGCTGCAGTTTCGCCGTGGTGTCGATATCGGTATACGCGTAGGGCAGGATGTGCGGCACCGTGAACGCGATCACGAACAGCAGAATCAAGATCACCGTCGCGGCCACCGCGAGCTTGTTGCGCAGGAACCGCCGCCACACCAGCTTGCGACGTCCAGCCGCGGCGACCTGCGGCGCACCCTGGACGATGGTCTCCACTTCGGTCATCAGGCACGCACCCTGGGGTCGAGAATCGCGTAGACGATGTCGGACAACAGGCCCGACAGCAGAATCACCACGCCTGCGAAAAGCGTCACGCACAGCACCACATTGATGTCCTGCGAGTGGATCGAATCCACCAGCCACTCGCCCATGCCGTGCCAGCCGAAGATCTTCTCCGTGAAGGCCGCACCGGTGACCAGACCACCGAAGCTGTAAGCGAACAGCGTCGCCATGGGAATGAGTGCGGTGCGCAGGCCGTGTTTGTAGAGCGCCCGGGTCCGAGTGAGGCCCTTGGCACGGGCGGTGCGGATGAAATCGCTGCCGAGTACATCGAGCATCGCGTTGCGCTGGTAGCGGCTGTAGGCCGCCATCGAGCCGAGCGCCAGTCCGAGGGTCGGCAGCAGCATGTGCTGTGCGCGGTCCACGATCTGATTCCACAGGCCGTGCACGGCGGTCGCCGAGGTCTCGCCGGTGTAGAGGAAGATCTGCTTCCCGGCGGCCAGATTGATCTCCAACGCACCGTATTTCAGCAGTGTCGCCAGCAAGAACACCGGGGTCGACAAGAGCAGCATGGATAACGCGGTACTGAGATAGTCGCTGAACTTGTACTGGCGGATGGCATTTGCCGCGCCGATCAGCACACCAAGGATCGTGCCGACGATGGAACCGATCACCAGCAACCGGAGGCTGACCCCGACTCGGCGGCCCAGTTCGTCCT
>NZ_JBSGBY010000137.1:0-15359 GCF_053601505.1 Nocardia sp. NPDC004722 | reverse complement strand
ATCGGTCATCACGGTCGTGCGGGCCACGTCCTGCGCGCCCTGACCCGCGCCGGCGGCCAGAATGTCGTTGGTGCAGCTGTTGACCAGCTTGTCGCGCATGGCGAGGCCGCGATCATTGAGCTGATCGGAGAGCGGGAAGCGGTCCGGATACTCGCGTTCCAGGCCGAGCCCGGCGGCCAGCGCCAGCCCGAAGGCCGGATGCCGGTTCATGCCCAGCGCCTCCAGCATGCTGATCAGGTTCATCGGCACCCCGCCCATGGCCGCGCCCGCGATGTGCAGGTCGGGCGCGTAGGACTGGGCCAGAGCCGCGGCCCAGGCGGTCGCCATGCCGCCGCCGGAGTAGCCGGCCATGGCGACCGGGCTGTGCTCGACCTTCAGATCGGCGACATGCTGCACGGCGCGAATGCCGTCGAGGGTGATCTGACCGCCGAGTTTGGCCGCGCCGTAGGCGAATCGGGGCCCGAGGTGATCGGGCAGGGTCAGACTCCAGCCGCGCTGCAACAGCACGTTCCAGGCCGGGGCCTCGCGGACCATGAGGTTCGGGTCGGTGGTGTAGAGCACCCGCGAGACCGCGCACTGCGCGCCCAGGCCGTTGATGATCTGCTGCAGCGACAGCAGCGGGGCGTCCGGGCGGCGATTGCGCGGGGACAGCACCGTGGTGGTGGCCGCGATGGGCTTGCCCTCGGAACTGGTGGAGCGGAACTTGATCAGGGTGACATCGGTATCGGGGAAGCTCGCGAGCGCGGGCATGGCGCGCGTCGCGAGGACGTCGCCGGGCTGGCGGGCGGCGATATCGGCGGGGGCGGCGTAGAAGGGGTCCGGGTCGGGCGTGGGCATTTCCGGCTGTGCGGCAGCCGATCCCGTCGCGGCGGTCAACAGCAGAGCGCCGATCACCGCCACCTGCGCGCGAGTGATCACCAAGGGCACGCGAATCCTCATGCCGGGCAGCGTAGAAAGCCGGGTCGCGCCTGGCCAGGGGGTTGGGCGAACCTTCCGAATAGTCACAATCGGGGCGGTGATCGTTTGTGAACGCGGGATCGATCCGAGTCGAGATTGTTTCTGTTCCGACGGGTAACAACAAACCTCGCGCGGCGCTTGTGACATATCCAAGCCAGAACCGGAACACGTTCCCATACAGGGTGATCCGGCTACTTTCGGTCCCAGAGCCGCGCGGCCGCCGCAGGGGTCGGACGCGCGGCTCACCGGACTACTCGAGGAGCAGCACATGGCCGGCAGCACCGAAGGCAAGGTCTTGTTCGACAGCGTAGGGGAGGCGCTCACCCATCGGGTCACCGTCTATCTCGGCGGACCGGACGACGGGGCCGAGCTCACCATGGAGTACGCGGCCACCTGGAAAGAAGCCTCCGCCTTCACCGTTGCGGCGGTCCACGCCGGACTGGCCGTGACGGTGGACGGACGCATCCGGCCGGGACTGCGGCGACTACCGCGTTACGGGTTCCGGCACTGAGCAACCCATTCCGGCACTGAAAATAGTTTTACCGCAATGACTTCCGGGCAGTGATTCACTGCCCGAAGGCGGTGGCGAGAGTATCCCAGGCCGGGCCCAGCTGAGCCGAGAAGTCCTCCCAGGCGTGAATACCCGTCGTCTCGTAATGCACGGTCGCGGGAATTCCCAAGTCGCTCAGTCGTTTCGCGAAATGCTCGGTGCAGATCCGCGCACCGGCCTCCAAAACCACACCGCCACCGGCGGATTGCATGGCGGCGATCAGATCCGACGCCCGCATCACCTGGTTCAGATCCGGAGCGCCCGGGATCCCCGAGGCGGCCGAGAGGTAGATAGCGGTGCCGCGCAAGGCTTCCGCACCCACCGTGCTGTCGTGCGTGATCCACTCCACCGTCCCCGGCGGACCCCACATCCGCACCACATTCCCGCCGCGCGAGGCCACCGTCAGAGCCGTCACCGCGCTGCCGGGGCCGTCGATGGTGGAATAGCAGCCGCTCAATCCGGCCACCGCCCGATAGAAGCCCGGATGCCGATGCGCGAGCATCATCGCGCCCTGCGCACCCATCGAGACGCCCGCCACCGCGCGCTGACCGTCCGAACGCAGATACGGTTCGATGATGCCGGGCAATTCGCCGGTCAGGAAGGTCTCCCAGCGGTTCCAGCCCAGGGCGGCGTCCGGGTGATCCCAGTCGGTGTACATGCTGCCGGTGGCCCCGGCGGGCAGCACCACATCGACCGGCTTGTCGGCGAAGAAGTCGGCGGCGTGCCCCTTGGTCAGCCAGTCCGAGACGCCTTCGGCGTCCACGCCGTCCAGCAGATACAGCGTCGGGCGCGGGCCGGAGCCGGAACCGTGCAGCACATCCAGGCCGACGGTGCGACCCATGGCCGCCGAATCGACCTGCACCCGCTCCCAGTGCGGGCCCACCTTCTCGGTATCCACGATGCTCGAGTGCCCCGCGGCCGGGTCCGCGGTCGCCCGCACCGGCAGTCCGGTCAGGAGGATCAGCGCGGCCGCGATCGCCACGATCCGCCAGCTTCCGCTGTCCGACAAGGTAACTCCTCACGCGAGCCAGATATCCGAAGAACCCGCCGAGCGGTTGCGAGGTATCGCTCGACGGGTCTTCATCCGATGGGAGTGCAGTTTCGTCTGCACCGGCAGTTACTTGAATCAAGCAGTCCTCTGTGTGCGGGGGCAGGAGAGGACTCTGGAAACACCTCCAAAGCATTTGTCCCAGTGCGGTTTTCGGTTGCGATATCGTCCGCGCATTATTTCGATCCGATCTCGGAACCATAACGAGCGTAACCAGCCGCGGGCGTCGTCCGACAGGGCGCGAAGCAGCTTCTGGAGAGTTCACAATCCCGGACGGGCGGCGCGTGGGACCAACCACAGCAGCGGATTCCCCCGGCGCTTTCCCCGCCCGTCAATCCCCCGAAACGCGGTGTCAACCAGCCGTTTTCACTTCGAAATCACGTTGACCAGCGCATTGCCGTGGCACTAGGTTCAGGTCGGAGTATTTGGTCTAGACCATAAGGTGGAGTGGCGTGCAAACGATGGGGTATCTGGTCCTGGCGATCTCGGTCTTCCTGCACGCGGGCTGGAACGTCGCCCTCGGATGGCTGCGCCGCAGTGACCGGCCCGTTTCCTCCACCGCCGACATGCTCCTCGCCGGCGCGCTGCTCTTCCTACCCGTCGCGCTCGCCACCTGGCACTTCGAGCTCTACGCGCTCCCCTTCGCCGCCGCGTCGATCTGCTTCTCCACCCTCTATTTCGCCCTGCTCGAACGGGCCTACGCCACCGCACCCGTCGGCGAGGTCTATCCCGTCGTCCGCGGCAGCTCCCCCGTCCTGGTCGTCACCGCCACCGCCATCCTCGGCACCACCATCGGCTGGACCCGCTGGCTCGGCGTCGCCTTCATCGCCTTCGGCGTCGCCATGATCGCACTCTCCCGCGCCCACCCCTCGGCTCCCGGCCTCACCGGCGGCCGCCGCTCGGTTTTGTGGGGCCTCACAATCGGCGCCTGCGTAGCCTCCTACACGATGTTCGACGGCATCGCCGTCCACCACGCCTCCCCCATGCCCTACCTGGTCACCGTCATGGGCGGCTCCGGCCTCGTCCTCAAACTCCGAGACCTCACCCGCCCCGACCCCACTCCATCCCTCACCCTCCGAGCCCTCCCCCTCACCCTCGCAGGCGGCACCGCCATGCTCGGAGCCTTCGGCCTAACCCTCATCGCCATGACCCAACTCCCCCTGGCCGTAGTAGCCAGCGTCCGAGAATCCAGCATCGTCATAGGCGCCCTCCTCAGCCGCTTCCTCCTCTCCGAACACATCTCCCCCCAGGGCGCCCTCGGCATAGCCAGTGTCCTCACCGGCACCGTAGTAATAGGTCTCCCGGCCTGACCGAACCTCAATTGCCTTGTCAGGCAAACCAGTCGAGGACTTGACCGTGGGGTCCGGTGTAGGCGACGGGTGCACCGTCCGAGGTGAGGAGGAACTGGCCGGGCCTGGGCGGTGCGGGCACCGGGCCGTAGTTCAGGGCACCGGCTGCTTCGTTGGTGATCCAGTGGCACGGCAGGGCAGCGATGGTGTCGCGAAAGGTGTTTCGATCCTCGCGGGTCAGGTAGGCGAGGACCGCGCTGCCGAAGACTATGACCGGGATGTCTTGTGGGGCGGCGTGGACCAGGTCGGTGAGGGTGGTGGTGAGGTCGCCGGTTACGAGGGTGGGTGGGTCGCGGCGGGCGATGGCGGCGGCATTGCGCAAGCGGGAGAGGCGATCTCGTTGTTCGGGCCAGATCAGGGATTCGAGCCAGCGCATGTCCTCGGGGTCGCGGACGTCGAGGGGGTTCAGGTCGATGCCGGCGCGATGCACCACCCAGGGCAGTTCGCCGGGCAGGGGTGGGGTGCCGGTGGTGGCGCACGGGAGGACGACCTCCGAGCGGCCGTCCTTCGGGTCGAGGATCGGGCCGTCGTCGTAGCGGTAGCTGTAGCGGTCCGGATAGAGGCACAGTCCGGCGGATGCGCCGAATTCGATGAGCGCCACCGGATGTCCCGGATACCGCGCGAGCAACGGCAGCAGTGTCGCGGTCCGTCCGCCTTCGTTCGTCTGGGTGCGATGGGTCATCGCGACATCGCGGATCTCGGGCCAGTTGCGGATCAGAAAATCCTTGAACTCCTCGAAACCCGATACCACCGCACCCAGGTAACGGGCCGCGCCCAGGATCAGGTTGGGCTGGCGTTTGGGCGTGGGCAGCGCATCTATCAGGGCGAGAAGTTCCGCGTCCCCGGCGATTCCGCGACACCAGCGCTCGTAGCAGGGTGAATAGCCGTGGGCCTCGGTCTCGGCGAAGCCGCGGTAGCGATCGGCAGTGGTCATGATGCCTCCCCGCATTCACGAAAAAGGGCGTCCGCGGCGCGAAGCCGGGGACGCCCCTATCGTTACCACTCGCTACAGCATGCAGCTCACGCAGCCCTCGACTTCGGTGCCTTCCAAAGCCATCTGGCGGATGCGGATGTAGTAGAGGGTTTTGATGCCCTTGCGCCAGGCGTAGATCTGGGCGCGGTTGACGTCGCGGGTGGTGGCGCTGTCCTTGAAGAACAGGGTCAGGGACAGGCCCTGGTCCACGTGCTGGGTGGCGGCGGCGTAGGTGTCGATGACCTTCTCGTAGCCGATGTCGTAGGCGTCCTCGAAGTATTCGAGATTCTCGTTGGTGAGGTAGGGGGCCGGGTAGTAGACGCGGCCGATCTTGCCTTCCTTGCGAATCTCGATCTTGGAGGCGATCGGGTGGATCGAGCTGGTGGAGTGGTTGATGTAGGAGATCGAACCGGTCGGCGGGACGGCCTGCAGGTTCTGGTTGTAGATGCCGTGCTCCATCACCAGCGCCTTGAGCTCACGCCAATCGTCCTGGGTGGGGATGTGGACGTTCGCCTCGGCGAAGATCTCCCGCACCCGATCGGTGGCCGGCTCCCACGGCTGCTCGGTGTACTTGTCGAAGAACTCACCCGACGCGTACTTCGACTCGGGGAAGCCGCCGAAGTACGAACCCCGCTCCTGCGCAATCAGATTCGAGGCGCGAATCGCGTGGTAGGCGATCGTGTAGAAGTAGATGTTGGTGAAGTCCACGCCCTCGTCGGAGCCGTAGTGGACGTGCTCACGCGCCAGGTAACCGTGCAGGTTCATCTGCCCCAGGCCGATGGCGTGAGACTGGTTGTTGCCCTGCTCGATCGAGGGCACCGAGTAGATGTGGGTCTGATCCGACACCGCGGTCAGCGCGCGAATCGCGGTCTCCACCGTCTTGCCCAGATCCGGCGAATCCATCGTCTTGGCGATGTTCAGCGAACCCAGGTTGCACGAGATGTCCTTGCCCACCTTGGAATACGACAGATCATCGTTGAATTCCGACGCGGTGGAGACCTGCAGGATCTCCGAGCACAGGTTGGAGTGGGTGATCTTGCCCGCGATCGGGTTGGCCCGGTTCACGGTGTCCTCGTACATGATGTACGGGTAGCCCGACTCGAACTGCAGCTCGGCCAGGGTCTGGAAGAACTCGCGAGCCTTGATCTTGGACTTGCGAATCCGCTTGTCGTCGACCATCTCGTAGTACTTCTCGGTCACGTTGATGTCGGCGAACGGCACGCCGTAGATGCGCTCCACGTCGTACGGCGAGAACAGGTACATGTCCTCGTTCTTCTTCGCCAGCTCGAAGGTGATGTCCGGGATCACCACACCCAGCGACAGCGTCTTGATGCGGATCTTCTCGTCCGCGTTCTCACGCTTGGTGTCGAGGAAGCGGTAGATGTCGGGGTGGTGCGCGTGCAGGTACACCGCGCCCGCGCCCTGGCGCGCACCCAGCTGGTTGGCGTAGGAGAACGAGTCCTCCAGCAGCTTCATGATCGGGATGACGCCCGAGGACTGGTTCTCGATCTTCTTGATCGGCGCGCCGTGCTCGCGAATGTTGCTGAGCAGCAAGGCCACACCGCCGCCGCGCTTGGACAGCTGCAGGGCGGAGTTGATGGAGCGCCCGATGGACTCCATATTGTCCTCGATGCGCAGCAGGAAGCACGACACCGGCTCACCGCGCTGCTTCTTGCCCGAGTTGAGGAAGGTCGGGGTGGCGGGCTGGAAGCGCCCGTCCATGATCTCCTCGACCAGCTCGCTCGCCAGGGTCTCGTCACCCGCGGCCAGGGTCATGGCGACCAGGCACACGCGGTCCTCGAAACGCTCCAGGTAGCGCTTGCCGTCGAAGGTCTTGAGCGTGTAGCTCGTGTAGTACTTGAACGCGCCGAGGAAGGTCGGGAAGCGGAACTTCTTGCCGTACGCCTGCTTGAACAGCTTCTTGGTGAAGTCGAAGCTGTACTGGTCGAGCACCTCGACCTCGTAGTAGTTCTCCTTGACCAGGTAGTCCAGCTTCTCCCGCAGATTGTGGAAGAAGACGGTGTTCTGGTTGACGTGCTGCAGGAAGTACTGGTGCGCGGCCTCGCGATCCTTGTCGAACTGGATCTCGCCGTTGGGGCCGTACAGGTTCAGCATCGCGTTGAGGGCGTGGTAGTCCAAGCCCTCGGTCGCGGACGAGTCGCCGCTGACCGGGCGCTCTACGCGGGCAGTCTTTCCGACCGGTGCTGTTGTCGTTGCCAAAACAAGTCCAATCCCTCTCGGACGCGCGCGACGTCCTCGGCAGTTCCCATGAGTTCGAAGCGATACAGGTACGGGACCCCTGCCTTACGCGAGATCACTTCTCCCGCATAGCAGAACGTATCGCCGAAGTTCGTATTGCCACTCGCGATCACCCCGCGCAGCAGGGCGCGGTTGTGCGGATCGTTGAGGAACTTGGCCACCTGACGGGGGACGAATTCCTTGTCGGATCGCTGCCCACCCAAAACGTGCCGACCTCCCCCGTAGGTGGGGACGATCAGCACGTAGGGAGTATCGACGCGAAGCGAGTCGGCGGTGTGGAGCGGTATGCGAACGGCGGGGACATCCAGCCGCTGCACGAAGCGGTGCGTGTTCTCCGAAGCGCTCGAGAAGTAGACCAGATTCGGTGTCGCACTCGACATCTCGGTCATCTCCCCTCCTTTCGATTCGGACGAACCTGCGGGAGGTGGCGCGTTATGCCACCGCGACGACGTCGGCCAGGGCCTTGATGCGGTCCGGGCGGAAGCCGGACCAGTGGTCGTCACCGGCGACAACGACGGGCGCCTGCAGGTAGCCCAGGGCCATGACGTAATCGCGGGCTTCGGGGCTCTCCGAGATGTCGATGACGTTGTACTCGACACCGGCCTTGTCGAGAGCGCGGTAGGTGGCGTTGCACTGGACACAAGCGGGCTTGGTGTAAACGGTGATGGTCATTGGTATCCCCTTCTCCTGGCCTTCGATCCGTATGCAGTGCACGGCTGAAAGACGATCCACGTACTTGATGCGCAAACCCCTGGAAGCGGAACCGAAGCCCCAGCTCACTCGGTGAACTTCGAGGTGTTCGCCTAGTGGCCTTCCAGCTCCCAAGACACTACACCTAGTGGCCGACAGATTCATACAACACGACATGTTGCGACTCACAAAGGTGAAATTCCGGTGCCGTAAGTACCTGGACACTCGATTCGCAACTCGACACGACTGCGACGCACGTCACAATTTCGGCATACAGTTCATTTCCAGCAAACACTCCATCACCGCTGATCAACATGCATCTCACGAGTCACAGCAGACTCGAGCGACCACCCGGTTTGCCGACCCGCCACACCCGCGCCCCCAATTCCCGGGGCCCGTTCCGCCCGGCGTGTCGCGGTGTGTGGCAGCGGATTACCCGATCGTGAACGACGCGCCGTCCACCGGACCGGGCGCCAGCAACCGATTGGTGGCCGGAATCCCGTACACCTGGGCGTCGTAATCCGACAGCGGGCGGCCGTCGATGCTGATCTCGGTGAAGGTGATCGGCGTGAAACCCGGCAGCGCCGCGTCCAGATGACCCTCCACCACGATCTCGGCGGTATGGGCGGGCACCGTCGAGGCCGCCGCCGTGGTGCGGACCCAGTGCGCGGTGCGGTTCTCCAGCGTCATGAGGTAGCGCCCGCCGTCCCAGCTCACCGCCGAATGCATGACATCACCCGGGCGCACCTCGACATCGTCGTAGCTCACCGGTGGATCGGGGTAGCCCTCCCACCAGCCGTCGACCTGCTTGTCGGGCGCGCAGAAGCCGTTGAAGAGACCGACCGCGCACAGCCCGTTCGCGACCGCGCCCAGCGCGTCGGACACCTTCGCCCCGGCATTCATCACCGTCCCCGCGAACCGCGGATCGGCATACGCCACCCCCGCGGCGAGGTTCTCCACCTGCAGGCCGGGCAGCGCCGCGTAGACGGCCGCGTCACTGGCGCACAGCGATTCGACGCCGGTCTGCATGAGCGGCAGCGCCACCCGGCCGTCGACGCCCTGCGCCCCGTTCAACCCCACCCACGGCACCACCCGCTGCAGGATCCCGGGATCCTGGCAGTCGATCTCCGGCTGCACCCAGGTGGCGCTGACCTCGTGCACGTCGCCGCGCACCACGTATCCGGCCCAGTTGCCCAGGTAGAGGCGGACATTGGAGACGGTCGCCTCGGCCACCGCGTCGGCCGCGTTCGCCACCGCCGCCGCGGCGGAGACAGCCAGGGTGACCGCCATGAAACAACGGCCCCACGCAGAGTTGCCCGTTGATAGCTTCATGGTTCGACGGTAGCCCGAAAAGCCCCGGAAAAGCGGCAGGCCACGGCTGAAAAGCCGTGGCCTCGCGCTGAATTCAGCGAGTGATCGCTGTAGTTGTCAGGCGTTTGCCTTGACGTCGGCGGCAGTCGCCAGCAGGTGCACGGTGGCGGCCAGCTGGGTGAGCGCCTCGGCATCGTCGGCCGGGTGCGTCTCGACGAAGCGCTGACCGATGCCACCGAAGTTCAGCGACGCCTCCTTGACCACGTTCGCACCGGCCACGCCCAGCGCCTTGACGGCGTCGTCGTGCGACCACTTGGCGGCGTTCGCGCTGATCGAGGCCGAGACGACGGCGGCCGGAAGATCCTTGAGCGCACCCGCGCCGTAGGGACGCGAAGCCCAGTCGATGGCGTTCTTGAGCACGGCCGGCAGGGTGCCGTTGTATTCGGGGGTCACCAGCAGCACGGCGTCGGAGGCGGCGACCGCGTCGCGCAGCGCCTGCGCGGTGGCCGGGACCTGGCCCGCGACGTCGATATCCTCGTTGTAGAACGGGATCTCACCCAGGCCCTCGTAGATGGCGAGCTCGACGCCCTCGGCGGCCGTCTTCGCGGCGGCCTCGGCGAGGCGGCGGTTGATCGACGCGGCGCGGAGGCTACCGACCAGGACGAGAATGCGGGTCTGCGACATGATGATCACTCCAGACGGTTACTGATTCAGCGGCGGAACTTTCGATACACTGTAACCGGACCACAGTCCGCTTCCATTCCCGGGCAGGAGCCGACCAGCTGTGACACGCGACACCCCCGCCGACGACGCCGTCGCGCTGCCCAATATCTCGCTGCCCATCGAGGCGGTCAGCACCCAGCGGCCGCCCGCCCACTCGGTGCCGCTGCTCATGCCCGGCAGCAGTCACGAGCGCAGCGACGCCGCCCGCAACCGGCAACTGCTGCTCGACGCCGCCGAGACGCTGGTGCGCGAACAGGGCGCGGACGCGGTCACCATGGACGCGGTCGCCAAGCTGGCGGGGGTCGGCAAGGGCACGGTCTTCCGGCGTTTCGGCAATCGGGCCGGGCTGATGCTGGCGCTGTTGGACCAGTCCGATCAGAAACTGCAGTGGGCCTACATGTTCGGGCCGCCGCCGCTGGGGCCCGGCGCGCCGCCGGTGGACCGGCTGATCGAGTTCGGGCGCGCGCGGCTGGCCCTGGTCGAGGTCGAGGGCGATGTGCGCAAGAACGCCGACATCGGCGGGCAGTACGGCGGGCCGCCGTACAACATCGCCAAAACCCATGTGTCCCTGCTGCTCCGGCAGGCGGGCGCGCCCGGCGACATCGCGCTGACCGCCGACACGCTGCTGGCCACGCTGGACGCCGGGCTGGTGCTGCACCAGATCAGGGCCCTGCGCTACACGCTCGAACAGGTCGGCGATCACTGGGCGAACCTCGTCCGGCAGGTGACCGCTACAGTGTGACCGCATGGGGAACCTGCGCGAAGAGATCATCGCCGAACTGGGCGTGCTGCCGGCCATCGAACCGAAACTCGAAGTGCGACGGCGCATCGACTTCCTCAAGGACTACCTGCGCTCCACCCCCGCCACCGGCTTCGTGCTCGGCATCAGCGGCGGCCAGGACTCCACACTCACCGGCCGCCTCTGCCAGCTCGCCGCCGAGGAGCTGCGCGCCGAGGGCCACGAGGCCACCTTCGTCGCCGTCCGCCTGCCCTACGGCGTGCAATTCGACGAGGAGGACGCGCAGACCGCACTGACGTTCATCCGTCCCGATCGCACGGTCACCGTGAACGTCAAGCCCAGCGCCGACGCCGCGGCCGGGGAGGCCGCCACCGGCATCCTCGAACTCCACGCCGAACCCACGCTGCGGGACTTCGTGCGCGGCAACATCAAGGCCCGCGAACGCATGGTGCTGCAGTACGCCATCGCCGGTCAGCTCAACCTCCTGGTCGTCGGCACCGACCACGCCGCCGAAGCCGTCACCGGCTTCTTCACCAAGTTCGGTGACGGCGGCGTCGACATCACCCCGCTGACCGGCCTCACCAAGCGCCAGGGCGCGGCCCTGCTCCAGGAACTCGGCGCACCCCCCAGCGTCTGGCAGAAGGTCCCCACCGCCGACCTCGAGGACGACCGCCCGTCGCTCCCCGACGAGGAAGCCCTGGGCCTGAAGTACTCCCAGATCGACGACTACCTCGAGGGCAAGCCCGTCGCCCCCGAAGTCTCCGACCGCCTGGAAACCATCTTCCGCAACACCCGCCACAAGCGCACCGTCCCGGTGACCCCCCTCGACACCTGGTGGCGCTGAAGCCAAAAGCGTTTGCCACCACCGGGACATCGTTCATACCGTCGGGGCGTGAAATTCGACGGAGAGAATGGGTGGGACAGCTCGGCCACGCTTGTTGACGAGCGGTGGGTGGAGCGGCGGCCGCGGCGGCCCGAGGTAGAGGCTCAGCTGGTGCGGGAGACCAGGTTGCTGCCGTGGCTCGCCCCGAGATTGCCGCTGCCGGTGCCGATTCCGGAGATGGTCGGGGAGTCGCCGCTGGTGGTCCGGCATCCACTGATTCCGGGTGAGCCGATCGAGGATTACACGCCGGAGAACGGCGAGGCGATCGGGCGGTTTCTGCGCGCGTTGCACGACACTCCCGCGGCGACGGCCTTGGAGCTCGGGCTGCCGAATGCCGACCACACTCGCCGGGAGCGGGCCTGGGCCGTCGATCGTTGCCGCCGCGAAGTCCTTCCGCTGCTTCCGGATTCGCTGACCATGGCCGCGACCACCCTGCTCGACCAGATCGCGGCGGCCCCCGCCGATACCGTGGTGCACGCCGATCTCGGGCCCGAGCATGTGCTCGCCGAGGGCGGGCGGATCAGCGGCATCATCGATTTCGGCGACGCCCATCTCGGCGACCCCGCCATCGACTTCGCCTGGGCGCTGTTCGGCACGCCATCGGAGTTCGGGGCGGCGGCCGCCGACGCCTATGGCGCGGTCACCCCGGAACTGCGGGCGCGCGCCGAGGACTGGCATCGGCTCGGGCCCTGGTACGAGGTGCTGCGCGGGCACGACGTCGATGATCCCGCGATGGCGCGCGACGGCCTCGCCGGGGTGATCGAGCGGCTGGGCGGCGCGTCGAGCTGATCGAGCCCGTCACTTCTTCTGCTGATCCGGGTCCTCGATGAGGCGGCGGTGCAGTTCGGCGGTCATGGCGTGGATGGCCCGGGTCAGTTCGGTGTTGGTCTTGAGCTCGAGTTCCTGTTCCTGGAAGTCGTGATCGGCCTTGGCCTGCTGGAAGTCGGCCTGCCGGTTCTGCCCGATCATGACGAAGGTGGACAGGAAGATCGCTTCGAGCGAGACCACGAGGGTGAGGGTGGGCCAGGGGCTCTTCTCGGCGAAGATCATCCACAGGGCGAAGCCGACGGCGTGGATGTAGACGAAGAGCATCGAGCCCGCGAACTTGGTGATCCAGTCCGCGACGCGCAGTTGGAGACTGGCGGCACGTGCCTGCTGGACCTCGATGAAGGCGGGATGGCCGGGGCTGTGTGCCGTGTCTTGATCGGCGGGTACTGTCACCGGCCGAATGCTAGCGCCCGGGAGTGAAATTCGAGCCTAACCGCCCGCGAAGGGCGGCAGGACGTCCACGCGCGGGGTCAGGGTCGCTCCGGCGTCGCGGGTGAGCTCGTCGCCGATGAGGTAGGCGCAGACCTTCAGCATCGGCTCGAGTTTCGGGCCGTAGGCGGCGGTGAGGGTGGTGCGCAGGTCGGCGACGGTGGACCCGGACGGCAGGTCGAGGGTTTCCTTCTCCTTGCCGACCGCGTCCGCGATCGCGGCGAAATAGCGAACCTCAACCACCGATGGCTCCCATCGTGCGTTCGGGCGGGACGAAACCGGCCATGTCGATGCCGTGCCCCGCGGACTTGTTCCACATCGCGCCGCGCCACAGCTGCGCGATATCGGCGTCGGTCGCGCCGGAGCGCAACGCGCCGCGAATGTCGTACTCCTGGTCGCTGAACAAGCAGGAGCGGATCCGGCCGTCGGCGGTCAGGCGGGTGCGGTCGCAGTCGCCGCAGAACTTGCGGGTCACCGAGGCGATGATGCCGACGGTGGCCGGGCCGCCGTCGACCTTCCAGCGTTCGGCGGGCGCGGAGGGATCCTCGCGGCCGTCCTCGGTGAGGGTGAAGCGTTCGCCGAGCACGTCCAGGAGTTCGGCGGCGGTGATCATATTGGCGCGCGCCCACTCGTGGTCGGCGTCGAGCGGCATCTCCTCGATGAACCGCAGTTCGGCATCGTGATCCAGACACCATTGCAGCAGATCCGTTGCGCCCGAGAGGGTTTCCCGCATGAGTACCGCGTTCACCTTGATCGGGGTGAGTCCGGCGACCGCGGCGGCCCGGATCCCGGCCAGCACCGAATCCAGGCGGTTGCGCCGGGTGAGCTTGTAGAACCCGTCGCGATCCACGGTGTCGAGCGAGACATTGATGCGGCTGAGCCCGGCTTCGGCCAGCGCCCGCGCCCGATGCTCCAGCCCCACGCCATTGGTGGTCATGGCCAGCGGCGTATCCGGCAGCGCGGCATGGCATCCCGCGATGATCTGTTCCAGGTCGCGACGCATGAGCGGTTCGCCGCCGGTGAATCTGACCTCGTGGACGCCGAGTTCGCGCACCGCGAGCGTCACCAGCCGGACGATCTCGTCGGTGCTGAGCAGCTCGTGCGCCGGAATCGCGGGCAGCCCCTCCTCCGGCATGCAGTACGTGCAGCGCAGCGAGCATTTCTCGGTGATGGACACCCGCAGGTCCCGCGCGACCCGGCCGAAGCGGTCCAGCAGGAACGGCGTCTCCGGGCGTCCGTCCATCGCGGGCTGCCCGGTACGCACAGCGGGCATGCCCATCGCGACCACGGTCATTCGACCATTATTGCCGGTGCCACAAGTGTTCGTAGATTCGCACGAGCGCGACCGGCCGATCGGCCGGTCACCAATCGGAGGATTCACCCGCGTATAGGCTCACGGACATGAGTTCCCGGCACGCGCTGATCCCGGCCCGGCCCGTCGACGACCACCGTCGGCGCATCGAGGATGCGCTGCGGCCGCTCGCCGACCGGGTCGCGGAGACCGTCCCGATCGCCTCGGCGCTGGGCCGCCGCCTGGCCGTCGACGTGTATTCGCCCCTGGACCTGCCGGTTTTCCGGAACTCGGCGATGGACGGGTACGCGGTGCAGGCCGATTCGGTCGCGATCGTCCCCGCCACCCTGCCGCTGCTGGGTGTGGTGGCCGCCGGCAATACCGAGTCGGTGACGCTGGCCCCCGGCACCGCGGTGAAGGTGATGACCGGCGCGCCGGTGCCGCCGGGCGCGGACTGCGTGGTCCCGGTGGAGCACACCGAATCCGACGGCGTCACCGTGACGGTTCGAACCAGCCGCGCCACCGGCGATTTCGTGCGCGAACCCGGCACCGATGTGCGGGCCGGACAGTTGCTGGCGGCCGCGGGCACGCTGTTGCGGCCCCGGCATATCGCGGCGCTGGCCGCGGTCGGCCTGGGTGAGCTGTCGGTGCTGCGCCGGGTGCGGGCCGCGGTCCTCACCACCGGCGACGAGCTGCGGCCCGCCGGGGCCGTGCTGCTGCCGGGTCAGATCTTCAATTCCAATGGCATCGCGCTGGCCGCGGCGCTGGCCGACAACGGGGTCGAGGTGGTGTCGGTCGCGCATTCGACCGATGAGCACGCGGAGTTCCGGCAGCGGCTGGCCGAGGCCGTCGCGCAGGCCGACGTGGTGTTCACTTCCGGCGGCGTCTCCATGGGCGATTTCGAGGTCGTCAAGGAGGTGCTCGGCGCGCAGGGCGGCGAATTCGGGCCGGTGGCAATGCAACCCGGCGGCCCGCAGGGACTGACCCTCGTCGATGGGGTGCCGGTGCTGAGCTTCCCCGGCAATCCGGTCAGCACCATGGTGTCGTTCGAGGTGTTCGCCCGGCCGCTGCTGCGGGAGCTGGCCGGACTGCCCGCGCTGCCGATTTCCGAACTGCCGCTGCTGGATTCGGTCCGCTCCCCCGCCGGGAAGCGGCAGTTCCTGCGCGGCAAACTGGCCGAGGGCGGGGTGGCGCTGGTGTCGGGTCAGGGCTCACACCTGATCGCGGCCATGGCCCACGCCGACGTGCTGGTCGATATTCCGGCCGCCGCGACCGAGCTGCCCGCGGGCACGATCGTCGAGGTGCGGCCGCTGTGACAAGGTGGATTTC